>NZ_JAKUFY010000037.1:0-52985 GCF_022663675.1 Bacillus cereus group sp. BfR-BA-01355 | reverse complement strand
AAAAAAAACCGAAAGCACAAACGAAACTCATTCAAGTTATGCAAGGGGCAATTTATGATGTTATCGTTGATTTACGAAAAAAATCACCAACATTTAAACAATGGAAAGGGTATATTTTAAGTGCAGATAACCATCGACAATTACTAGTGCCAAAAGGGTTTGCGCATGGATTTTGCACCCTTGTTCCGCATACTATCGTTATGTATAAAGTAGATGAATATTATAGCGCAGAGCATGACTCAGGATTACTTTGGGAAGATAAAGATTTAGCAATTCCTTGGCCAGTAACCGATCCTATATTGTCCGATAAGGATCAGATATTACCATTACTAGAGGAATATGAAGATAGTTTTTAAGTAGGAGCGTTGTTTATGAATATATTAGTAACAGGTGGGGCTGGATTTATTGGAAGTAATTTCGTTCATTATATGCTACAAAGTTATGAAACATATAAAATTATTAATTACGATGCATTAACATATAGCGGGAATTTAAATAACGTAAAATCTCTTCAGAATCACCCGAATTACTCTTTTGTAAAAGGAGAAATTCAAAATGGAGAGCTATTAGAACATATTATAAAAGAGCGAGACGTACAAGTGATTGTAAATTTTGCAGCTGAATCACATGTGGACCGTAGTATTGAAAATCCGATTCCTTTTTATGATACAAATGTAATTGGGACGGTCACTTTATTAGAACTAGTTAAAAAATATTCGCATATAAAACTTGTGCAAGTATCAACGGATGAAGTGTATGGCTCTTTAGGGAAAATAGGGAAATTCACAGAGAAAACGCCGTTAGCTCCAAATAGTCCATATTCTTCAAGTAAGGCGAGCGCGGACCTGATAGCTCTATCTTACTATAAAACATATCACTTACCGGTTATAGTAACGCGTTGTTCTAACAATTATGGGCCGTACCAGTATCCCGAGAAATTAATTCCGTTAATGGTTACGAATGCACTGGAAGGAAAAAAACTACCGTTATATGGTGATGGTTTAAATGTAAGAGATTGGTTACATGTAACGGATCATTGTAGTGCGATTGACGTTGTTCTGCATAAGGGACGTGTAGGAGAAGTATATAATATAGGTGGAAATAATGAAAAAACAAATGTAGAAGTTGTGGAACAAATTATTACTCTTTTAGGAAAAACAAAAAAAGATATCGAATATGTTACAGATCGTTTAGGGCACGATCGTCGTTATGCGATTGATGCAGAGAAAATGAAGAATGAATTTGATTGGGAACCGAAATATACGTTTGAACAAGGATTACAAGAGACGGTGAAATGGTATGAAAAGAATAAGGAATGGTGGAAACTACTAAAAGACCAGTAAGGGGCATGTTAAATGAAAGAGAGGGTTATCATAACAGGAGCAAACGGCCAATTAGGAAAGCAACTATTTGAAGAGTTAAACTCTGAAGAATATGATATATATCCATTTGATAAAAAGTTATTAGATGTGACAAATATATCCCGAATACAACAAGTGGTACAAGAAATAAAACCACATATAATTATTCATTGTGCTGCCTATACGAAAGTAGATCATGCGGAGAAAGAACAGGATATTGCATATAGAATAAATGCAATCGGAGCTCGAAATGTAGCGGTCGCTTCACAATTAGTAGGAGCGAAACTAGTTTATATTAGTACTGATTATGTATTTCAAGGCGCCAGACCAGAGGGATACGATGAATTTCATAGTCCAGCGCCGATAAATATATATGGAGCCTCTAAGTATGCGGGGGAGCAGTTCGTCAAAGAGTTACATAATAAATATTTTATCGTTCGCACATCGTGGCTATATGGTAAATATGGAAATAATTTTGTGAAAACGATGATGCGATTAGGAAAAGAAAGAGATGAAATATCTGTTGTAGCGGATCAAGTTGGCTCTCCTACGTATGTGGCGGATTTAAATATAGTTATTAATAAGCTCATTCATACTTCTTTATACGGTACATACCACGTATCAAACAGAGGCTCATGCTCTTGGTTTGAATTTGCAAAAAAGATATTTTCGTATACAAATATGAAAGTGAATGTGTTACCTGTTTCAACGGAAGAATTCGGGGCTGCGGCTGCGAGGCCCAAATATTCTATCTTTCAACATAACATGCTACGATTAAATGGTTTTTTACAAATGCCGTCTTGGGAAGAAGGATTAGAGCGCTTTTTTATAGAAACCAAAAGTCATTAACAAATTTCTGTTAATGACTTTTTTGTTTGCCTTTAAGCGGTTTTATGGTACTATAATTATAGTATCAGGTACTAATAACAAGTATAAGTATTTCTGGGAGGATATATCATGGAACTATTACAAGGGAAAACATTTGTTGTTATGGGCGTTGCGAACCAAAGAAGTATTGCGTGGGGAATTGCTCGCTCTTTGCATAATGCAGGTGCAAAATTAATCTTCACATATGCAGGAGAACGTTTAGAAAGAAACGTTCGTGAATTAGCGGATACATTAGAAGGACAAGAATCACTTGTATTACCTTGTGATGTAACAAATGATGAGGAACTTACAGCTTGCTTTGAAACAATTAAACAAGAAGTAGGTACTATTCACGGTGTAGCACATTGTATTGCTTTTGCAAATCGCGATGACTTAAAAGGCGAATTTGTAGATACTTCTCGCGATGGATTTTTACTTGCACAAAATATTAGTGCATTCTCTTTAACAGCTGTAGCAAGAGAAGCGAAGAAAGTTATGACAGAAGGCGGAAATATTTTAACGTTAACATACCTTGGCGGCGAGCGTGTTGTGAAAAATTATAACGTTATGGGTGTTGCGAAAGCTTCATTAGAAGCGAGCGTGAAATATTTAGCAAACGATTTAGGTCAACATGGTATTCGTGTCAACGCTATTTCTGCAGGACCAATTCGTACGTTATCTGCAAAAGGTGTAGGCGATTTCAACTCAATCTTAAGAGAAATTGAGGAGCGCGCACCACTTCGTCGTACAACAACTCCAGAAGAAGTTGGCGATACAGCAGTATTCCTATTCAGTGATTTAGCTCGCGGTGTAACAGGAGAAAACATTCATGTTGATTCAGGGTATCATATCCTAGGATAAATATAATATTAATTTTTAAAGGACAATCTCTAAATGCTGAGATTGTCCTTTTTATTTGTTCTGAGAAAGAACGATTTTTAACGAAAGTTCTTACCACGTGATGAATATAACTATAATAGTACACAATTTATTCAGCTACGTATGGAAGTGGGAGGGACGAGTGTGAAGAATAAAAATAAAAGTTCAACAGTTGGAAAACCGTTGTTATATATTGCGCAAGTAAGTTTAGAACTTACTGCACCGAAAATAAAAAGGATTATCCTGACAAACTTTGGAAATGAAGATCAAAAAGAGCAAAGTAATAGAAATGAAAATATTGTAAGTAGTGCTGTGGAAGAGGTAACAGAACAAGAACAACAAGAAGAGCAGCAAGTGGAAGAAAAAATAGAAGAAGAGAAAAAAGAAGCACACGCAGAACAAGAACAACAAGAACAACAAGAACAACAAGAACAGAAAGAACCAGTAAGAACTGTTCCGTATAATAAATCATTTAAGGATATGAATAATGATGAAAAAATTCATTTTTTATTAAACCGCCCTCATTACATTCCGAAAGTAAGGTGCAGAATAAAAACAGCTACAGTTTCTTATGTTGGATCGATCATATCGTATCGTAATGGCATTGTATCTATTATGCCGCAAAATAGCATGAGAGATATTAGGTTGTCTATAGATGATATCCAATCAATTAGTATGGCCGGCTTTTAAATATGTAAAGGTGGTAGAAAGCTTCTACCACCCCAATAGTTTTTTAGTTTACTTCACTTATTAGATAGTAACGTCGCGTAAGCATTGAATCGCACAGAAACAGCTTAAATCAACAGTAATGCAAGTAGATGTCGATACTAGTCTTGCATTTGGTACAGCTAAAAACGTACAAATTGGGTCATCAGTAGGTGGTACAGGAGAACTATCACCTAATACTACACTTAATACACGTAGTACAGCACAGCTATCATCATCTACACTTTCCACACGGAAAATTGGAGAACGGCAGCTAGTAAGGCTTGCAGATGGTGCAAATGCTTCAAATGGTGCTCCAGCTTTTGTGTATAAAATAAAAGGACGTGTATTTGCTACTGATGCAGTATTGTGTGCACCTAAAAATGGAATTTCACAACCAGATCCACACGTTGTTGTAGAACAATCTTGTAATTCATTGATGAATTTTACAACGTCAACTACACAATGAGAAGAGCCATGGTGTTTATTTTCGTTACAACTCATTAATGTCACTCCTTATCTTCTTGTTTGTATTTACATTAATAAGATATTGGAGTCGAGGAGATTTGGTCACAATCTCAAGACCTTTTTTTTTAAATAGGCGAAAGAAGATAAGGGAAGGTGGAATTATGCTGTTTACAAGCTGGCTTTTATTTTTTATTTTCGCGTTAGCAGCCTTTAGGCTCACTCGTTTAATTGTTTATGATAAAATTACAGCCTTTTTGCGAAGACCATTTATTGATGAATTAGAGATTACGGAGCCAGATGGAAGTGTATCAACGTTTACAAAAGTGAAAGGTAAAGGATTAAGAAAGTGGATTGGCGAATTATTAAGCTGTTATTGGTGTACAGGTGTATGGGTTAGTGCTTTTTTATTAGTTTTATATAATTGGATTCCTATCGTTGCGGAGCCGTTACTTGCATTATTAGCTATTGCAGGAGCAGCAGCAATCATTGAAACGATTACAGGATATTTTATGGGAGAATAATATATTTTCATAATAAGAGAAAAAGCGGAGTTTAAAAGAATGAGGGAACGGAAATAAAGAGTTGTTCATATAGTAAATAGACAGAATTGACAGTAGAGGAGATGTTTGCTGTGAGCAATAATCCTAGGCAAAATTCATATGACCTGCAGCAGTGGTATCAAATACAGCAACAGCACCATGCACAACAACAGGCATATCAAGAACAATTACAACAACAAGGATTTGTGAAGAAAAAGGGATGCAATTGTGGGAAAAAGAAGAACACAATAAAACACTATGAAGAATGAAACACTCATGTTACTGTGAGTGTTTTTTATTATACATATAAAAAGCGGTATTTCTGTATTAGAAATACCGCTTTTTACTAGCTAATTTGTGCAACTGTTAATGCTGCTGCACGGATGTCTACAGTTCCAATTAACTCAACTGGTACAATTTGAATTAAGTCACCAGGATTTAAGTTAATAAGAATAACACCGCTGGATACGTCTACTTCACCAGTACCAATAACGTTAGAACGAACCGCTGTACCTGATCCAGGAATAATGTTAGCTGGCGTACCTAATGATAAGAAGAAACGACCAGCTTCTGGTGCAACAGGTGCATTATCAAGACTAATTGTTAATGTATAACTGATTTGATAAATACCAGCTCGTAGAATTCGAATACCATCTCCAACACTTACTGTATCATTTATTACAGGAACAGTAATATTTGGGTTTGGACTTACACTAGGTAATAGTAGTGGTGTAAATAGTGAAGCGAACTGAGGTGCAGACGCGTTGAAAGCAAAACCGAAGGCAGGTAGTGTACTAGCTGGTTTTGCCTCGCAATCAATTTTAGTAAATTCGCAATCAGAAGAGAACATGTTTTTCACTCCTTTATCTGTTTCTACTTTCAGTTAATGAAAAGGACAGGTTCTATGTTCTAGACAAGTTCCCAATTTTAAGAAATTTACATAATAATACTCGTTAAGCATGGATTGGGTGGCAGAATTATCTGCCACCCAATCCATACTTAACGCATTATTTAGTTTTAAATTGTAACATCGCGTAAGCATTGAATCGCACAGAAGCAACTTAAATCAACAGTAATGCAAGTAGAGGTTGATACTAATCTTGCATTTGGTACAGCTAAAAACGTACAGATGGGATCGTCAGTAGGTGGTACAGGGGAGTTATCACCTAATACTACAGTTAATACACGTAATACAGCACAATCATCATCATCTATACTTTCTACGCGGAAAATTGGAGATCGGCAGCTAGTAAGACTTGCAGATGGTGCAAATGCTTCAAAAGGTGCTCCGGCTTTTGTGTATAAAATAAAAGGACGTGTATTAGCTACTGATGCAGTGTTATGTGCTCCTAAAAATGGAACTTCGCAACCAGATCCACATGTTGTGGTTGCACAGTCTTGCAGTTCATGTATAAAGCGAACGACATTAGATACACAGTTGAAATCACAATCATGGTCATGATGGTCTTCATTACAATTGCAGCTCATTATGTTCACTCCTTATCGTGAGTTCTGACATACACTATTACAATATGAGTGGGATATGGCTGATATTACGTTAATTCTCACGATAAAAACAAGGAATTTATATAGGAGGGATGTACATAATGTGATATAAAAAAAGACATCCTTATTTAGTGGATGTCTTTTCAGGTAAATCTTTTCGCACAGTATATAAAAAACGAGATATATCTAATTTCTTTCCTCTGAAAAATTGCGGAGAAGAAATGTAAAGCTCTTCTTTCGCACGTGTAATGGCGACATACAGTAATCGGCGTTCTTCTTCTAACGCTTCAGAAGTTTCCGTAATACGATCATTTGCATCTTTTAAAGAAGAAGTATGGGGCAGGATTCCATCACTTGCTCCAAGTAAAAAGACACATGGAAATTCAAGGCCTTTTGCGTTATGAATTGACATAAGTGAAACGGCATCTTTTTGCGGCATTGTTTTTAATGCTTCCATTTCCTTTTGACCTTGAATCGCCTCGTCGATAAATTGTAAATAAGCTGGAATATCGGTGAAACGAGTTGCAGACTCCATTAATTCTTCCAACATTTCTTCTTGTATGTCTTTATGCATCGTAAAGGAAGAACGATCGTTACTTTGTAAGTACTCTAAATATTTTCCTTTACCATGTATGATTTCTTTTAATGCTTTTTTCGGTTCTAATTCTTTAATAAATTTAATAAAATCGATGCGCTCATTTACCTTTTTCACTTGAAAAGGTTTTAAGCTCGGATTTAATAATAAGAAATGAAGAAGAGAAGGAAAACGGCCTTCACCATATTTCCATTGTTCACGTTCAATAAATGAAATACAATCATCACGTCCGATATACATCGTCGGCAATATGTTTGAAAGTGATTCTAGTCGAAACGGCTCAATCACGAGTCTTAAATGATCTAATACAGGCTTAATTAAAGAATGTTCATAAAATGATTGGCTCGCCCCGTGTTTAATAAACGGAATTTTATGAATGGTAAGCTGATCAAGTAACGAACGGCTTACAGAATGTGTGCGATACAGTAAACAAAAATCTTTATAGTTTCGGTCACCGCTATCTACTTTTTCTTGAATGAGCTGCAAAATTTGATTTGCTTCATCAAGAGTTGTAGCAGGTCTTGCATAAAAAGGTTGTACACCTTCCTCACGAACGGAGTATAGCTCTTTATCAAAACGTTCTTGATTTAATTTTATAACTTCATTTCCAAGCCCGACGATAAAGGGATTGGATCGATAATTCGTATTTAGTGCAATGATTGTTGTGTTATCAAATTCTTTTGGAAAAGATAAAATAATTTGGTGACTTGCCCCTCGCCAGCCATAAATTGCTTGATCATCATCACCTGCGATGAACAAATTATTTCTTGGCGTGGCTAACAATTTTACAATTTCATATTGTGCATAGGATGTATCTTGAAACTCATCTACTTCAATGTAGTGAAAACGTTGTTGTAATTGAGTTAGTAAAGGAGCATTATTTTCTAACATATAATATGTTTCCAATAAGATGTCATCGAAATCAATATAATTGTATCGTTGTTTTACCTCTTCAAAACGTTCATATACTTCTTTAAATTCTTGTTCGACTGGCGTTTTCGCCTTTACATCTTTCGGACGATTTAATTTGTTTTTCTCAAGTGAAATCATCGCGAGGATCGTTTCCGAATCATAATCGTCTTTTAAACGCAATTCTTTTAAGATTTTCTTTATCATAATTTGTTTATGTTTTTCATTTGCTAAAATTTGCTGATTATACCCTTGACTACGAAGCAATTTTAAGAAAACAGAGTGGAATGTACCAGCAACAACGTAGCTACTTGCTGCATGATTCATACCTGGTAACTTTGCAACACGACTGCGGATTTCTTCAGCTGCTTTTTGTGTAAATGTAAGTAATAAAATATTTCTTGGATGAACTTGTTTTACATTTACTAAATAACCAACGCGAGTTGTTAAAACAGATGTTTTCCCGCTTCCAGCACCAGCTAGTGTAAGAACAGGACCTTCTGTTGTGCGCACGGCTTCTAATTGTTTTTCGTTTAAAAAAACATTTTGTTGTTCGAGAGCGCGGAAATAAGCCGCATCTACATCTTCTTCCATAATTAAATGGGTAGATGTTTTCGGAGTATGATATGTCGCACGCGGAATATCAGCGTGTGTTAACGATTTTTGTGAAAATTTTTCTTGTGTCATATATTCACCTTCAAAACTATAGCATCAACATTTAACTTTAGCGGAAGAAAAAGAAAATAGCAATGTAAAAAAACAGGAGGGGTCACCTCCTGCTTTCAAATCACAATTCTTTTATCATTACGACATGCGGGATATTTGCTTCCATAAATACATCAGAACTCGTTACATATCCAAGTTTTTTATAGAAATCTTCAGCATGTGTTTGAGCATGAAGTTTCAATTTTGGTAGCGAATTTTCCTTTGCATACGCTTCAAGCGCATCCATAACAATTTTTCCGATGCCTTTTTTTCGATGGGAACCTAGCACGCAAATGCGTTCCACTTTTCCTATACCATCAAGGGTGCGAAAACGTCCAGCACCAACTGGAACATCATTGTCATATATAACAACGTGTGTTGAAGTTTCTTCAAACTCATCGTACTCTTCTTCAGCAGAGACACGTTGTTCATTTACAAACACTTGTTTACGTACAGAGAATGCATCTCTTAGTTGTTCGTCCGTTTGTACAATCTGTGCGTGCAAATTAGTTGTTCCCCTTTCCAAGATGGAATGTTTCGTGTACAGTCCATGTTCCATTTTCTAATTGATATAGAAGATGGAAACGATCAATTGGTTGTTCATAATAGAAATCTTTCATACGTAATCGCCCCAATACATCAGCATGCTCTGCATCTGATAAGCCTTGTCCGATTGTTAAGTGAGGTACGAAAGCATATTCGCGTTCTTGCGTGAATAACCCGCCATGCATTTCTTCATTTAAGAAAGTAAGTTCAGGTGTTTTTTCTACTTTAAAATAAAGGACGTTATTAACAGGTGCGAATGAACCGACTTTCCCAACATGAAGGGTGAAAGGGTTCGTTTTACCTGCGATTGTATGTAGCTCGTTTACAATCGATTCTAATTGTTCATCTTGCGTCTCAAAGGGTGTTTTCAATGTAATATGTGGCGGAACTAATGCGTAGTGTGGGTCATAACGCTTACGCAATCCGTTCGCTTTATCTTGAATCATTTTAGATGGAAAAATTACAATGCCTAATTTCATGTTCCAATTCCTCCCTTTGTAAGTCTAGTTAGATTTTGAGATAAATAGATCTCTTTGTCTATTATATCAAATTATTCTGAATACTGCTCTCTATTATTTCATTGATAGAATATGAGAGAAGGCTTTTGGTAAATCAGTTTGCCAATATTTCCAAGTATGATTACCTTCAAACTCTTCGTAATGCGTAATGAAATTTCTATCTGTAAGAAGTGTATTTAACTCACGGTTCGGTTCTACGAAATCAGATACTTGTCCATCAGTACGCTTTACAGCCGTTTCTTCTGTGCCGATGACGTGATACAGTTCTAATGCTTGTGGATCTTTGAAGTCTTTTGCTAAGTTCATTACTGTCTCATCCACAAATGGTGATTGCATAACGACTTTACCGAATGTATGCGGATACATAAGTGCAGTCATAAAGGAAACTGTTCCGCCAAGAGAATCACCAATTAAAACACGACCTTTTCCCATTTGGTACGTTGGATAATTTTCATCAATATATGGTGCAAGTTCATGAGCAAGGAAACGTATATATGCAGCATTTTTTACTTCATTTGGGAAATATTTTTCTTTACGATCATGTACATTTTTATATGGAATACCGACAATAATTGTACGGTCAATTTCTTCAGTTTCACGAAGGCGCTCAATTACACGATGCGCTTTACCGAGCTGAAAATAATCTCTACCATCTTGTGCAATTACAACTGTATGTTTGTGCAGTGGTGTGTAATTTACTGGTAAATAAACGAGAAGTGTAACGTCTTCTTGAAGTGATGCGCTATAAAATGAAATTTCTTCAATTCTCCCTATTGTTTGACTCATGTAGATCCCCCTAAATAAAAATTTACTGTAACGATTGTAAGAGCGACGCTTGTAGTGAAAAAGGAAATAAATATTCACTAATTGGTGCCTTAATTTCTATTTTACCATAATGGTACGAAGAATCTAAAAAATTAGTATTTAAGTCACGAAAGAAAACGGATATAATGAAGTGGGATTTTTGACAGGTGAGAGGGGAGACAGGATTTGAAACAAGAAAAGTCAATCGCACTACCATTAGCTATTTCTATAATTGCCATTTCTTTTGCAGCAGTTTTTGTAAAGATGTCCTCAGCACCATCTTCTATTTTAAGTATGTACCGCTTATGGATTATCGTACTTATTATGCTGCCTATCGTATGGAAAAAACGGGAAGAGTTTAGTAAGATTCAAATAAAAGATTGGGGATTTTTAATTGGATCTGGTTTCTTTTTAGCACTTCATTTTCTATTATGGTTTGAATCTTTAAAGCATACGACAGTTGCGAGTTCGACGATTATTTTAGCGCTTCAACCAATCGTATCTTTAATTGGAGGTTTTTTCTTATTTAAAGAAAGAACAACATACTCAGCTATTGCAACGATGGGAATTGCGATATTAGGCGTAATGTGTATTGGTTGGGGAGATTTAGGGCTAAGTGAACAAGCAATTTATGGAGATATATTATCCTTTTTAAGTGTAATAGCGGTTGTCGGTTATTTATTTATCGGGCAAACGACAGTAAAGAAAGTATCACACTGGATTTACAGCTTTACAGTTTTTGCATTCGCAGGTATTTTTATGGGAATTTATAATATAGTATTGCAAGTGCCTTTTACAGGTTATACGAAGTGGGATTGGACCGTTTTTCTTTTACTTGCGGTTGTCCCGACAGTGTCACACGTCATTAATAATTGGTTATTAAACTACGTAAATGCAACAACAATTTCAATGAGTATTTTAGGAGAACCCGTTGGAGCATCTATACTAGCGTTCTTCTTACTCGGTGAAAGACTAAATGCCATGCAAATTATCGGTAGCATGCTCGTATTGTTTGGTGTATCTGTTTTCTTACTACAGCAACAAAAACGAACAGCAAAAAATGTAATAAACGAGCCGGCGTATACACAGGAATTATAATGTTAGAGGAGAAAAGAGAAGTTGTGATACTTCTCTTTTTGTTTTATATAAATACGGGTGTGGAAGGGGGGAAGGAAATGGAATTCCCATCAAAAAAAGATGTATGGCTATATCCGATTTTTTTCGTTGTCATTGGAGCGTGTTTTGCTCCCCTATTTGCAGGTAGAGAATATTTTCTTTTATTTTTTACAATTTCATTAGCGATATTATTTATTTGGAGTTGGTTTTCGACAAAATACATCGTCGGAGAAGAAACAATTACAATTAGATCAGGTTTCGTTAAAAAGCGCATATTTATACGAGATATAAAACAAGTTTTAAATACAAAAAATCCAATAGCAGCCCATGCATTGTCATTTGATCGACTTGAAATTGTTTATGGTGCACATCAAACAGAAATTATTTCTCCTAAAGATAAAGAGCAATTCATCAATCTTGTTAAAAGTAAAAATCCACACATTGAAATAAAGTAAAAGAGTGGCTTCGTAGCCACTCTTTTACTTTGGATTTGTCATATAAGGTTGTACGTGAATGATACATAGGTCACGGAACTTTCCTTCAGCAGTTGTGACAATTACGACTGCTCTACCTGCACTTTTTCCAGTAATCGTTACCGTGTCCCCCTTTGGATACAGTGTGATAACATCAGCATTCATATTCGTCCAAAGAAGTTCTTTATTTGTTGCCTGCATTGGCAAAACGGAAGCTGATAACTCAGTGCTTTGGCCAGTTCTTACTTTTAACTTATTTTTTTCCATATGAACACCGATGACTGAAATAACAGAAGGAGCAATTGTAATTTTAGGTGGATTAGGTTGTATGTTCAAACAAGACGCAGAAGTATTGGTGATAGGTGAAAATTTTCGTGTTTGTTGTTGCTGGAAAGCTGCTAACATATTGGAGTCCCCTTTCTGTATAAGTGCTGATAGTAATACTATAAAGGAGTAGTGTTACGTTTAATTTAACGAAACATAAAGAAATTGTTAAATTCGAGCAGAAGATCGTCGAACTTTGATATAAAGAAAGCTCTGCTGATACGATAACAGCAGAGCTTTCCCTTTATAGATTATGACTATGTTGTTTTTCGAAATTCTCAAATTGCTCTTCAACTTCTTTTGAAGGTTGTGTTAGTAAACTAACAATTACGATAGCTAGTAAACTAATAGCGAAACCTGGAATCATTTCATATAAGAAATCTTTTAAGAATTTGAATTGAGTCCATATAATAACAGTAGCGGCACCAGAAACCATACCAGCAAGCGCGCCCCATTTCGTCATACGTTTCCAATATAAGCTTAATAAAATAGCAGGTCCGAATGAAGAACCGAACCCAGCCCAAGCATATCCAACAAGAGCTAAAATCGTATCATTTTGTTTAAGTGCTAATGCACATCCAATTAAAGCAATAACAAGAACAGCCATACGACCGACAAATACAAGTTCTTTATCAGAAGCATCACGCTTAAAGAATGTTCTATATAAGTCTTCTGTTACTGCACTCGAAGTAACGAGAAGTTGAGAAGAAATTGTACTCATAATAGCTGCTAAAATAGCTGCTAATAAAAATCCAGTAATAAGTGGATGGAATAAAATAGTGCCAAGTTCAACGAAAATCGTTTCTGGATCAGAAAGTTTTAAACCTGCTTTTGAATAGTATGCAATACCGATAAGGCCAGTAAACATAGCTCCAGCAACAGAGAAAATCATCCAGCTCATACCAATACGTCGTGCACTTTTAATTTCTTTTACAGAAGAAATCGCCATAAAGCGTACAATAATATGTGGTTGTCCAACATAACCAAGGCCCCATGCGAATAATGAAATAATTCCTAATACAGAAGTACCTTTAAAAATATCTAATAATGCCGGATCGATAGATTTAATTGTTTCAAATGCTGGACCAAGTCCATTTACGTGCATAATTGTTACGACTGGAACAAGAATAAGAGCGACTACCATAATGATTCCTTGCACGAAGTCTGTCCAACTTACAGCTAAAAATCCACCAAATAATGTGTAAGCTACGACAACTCCACCAACGATAAGAAGACCAACATGGTAATTGAGTCCAAATGAATTTTCGAATAATACAGCACCAGAGACAAATCCTGAAGCTACATAAAACGTGAAAAATATCATAATAACAAGTCCAGATACTAAACGTAGCATATGGGATTTGTCGTGGAAACGGTGTTCCAAAAATTCTGGGATAGTAATAGAGTTATTTGCAATTTCAGAGTAGGTACGTAAGCGAGGAGCGACATAAAGCCAGTTTGCATATGCGCCTAATGTTAGGCCAATCGCAATCCAGCTACTACTTAATCCAACGCTAAACATTGCACCGGGTAAGCCCATTAAAAGCCAACCACTCATATCAGCTGCTCCAGCACTTAATGCTGTTACTGCGGGGCCTAGTGTACGCCCGCCAAGCATATAATCTGTTAAGTTGGATGTTTGCTTATAAGCGAAATAGCCGATAATTAGCATCCCGAGCATGTAAATAGAGATAGAAGTTAAAATTAACATCTGCGTACTCATGTAGTTCCCCTTTCTTTTGTCAGGTCTTTTGATGCGTTATGCATATTTATCCCGCATGAACGGGCAGTAAAACTCCCACCTTAAAATTGGATGGGCAAGGAAGTTAGGTGGGAGATCAACTGCCCGTAAATGCCCGATTAGTTCAACTAATAATAAGTGGGGGATGAACAAAACCCCCACTTATTAAAGTTTCACTTTATAATCTATCATGATTATTCTGAAAAATCCATATAGAAATATGAATTTTCAGAAATGTAAGCGTTTTTTGATATGATTTTACTTTTTTAATATATAATATTCATACAAAAAACCTTATTTTTAATAGAGTATTTATTATATTTACATAAAAAGAGGTTGTTTTGTCAATATAATATTGAAAGGAAAGAAAAATAAAATTTTAAAAAAAGTATTGACTTGTGAAAAAAGTCAGGTCTATAATGAGTGCAACTTAAAAAAATGCAAGCGTTGATGAAGAAGAGTACACATGATGAACATGTCAGAGAGCTGATGGTTGGTGCGAATCAGTATGGAATTGATGTGGAATGGGCTTCGGAGCTTCCAAACCGAAACGAAAGAAGTAGGCTTTGGCGACATGATCTCATCGATACAAGAGACACGTATTGTTTTTGATACGGTAAAGTGCGTTACATTTGTAACGAATTAAGGTGGCACCACGGGAGTACCCGTCCTTTCTATAGGATGAGTACTCCCTTTTTGTGTATAAAAAATTAAATAAATGAAATCGTTTAAGTAAGAAGAGTACGTATATTGGAGACGTTACAGAGAGCCGGGAATAGGTGGGAGCCCGGTACGGTGCCATATACGGAATGGGCTTACGAGAGGTATGCTGAACAATTATTTTCAGTAGGCAACCCGGGTTCCGCCGTTACAAGGATAAGGTATAAATTTTGTACCTGAACAAAGCGGGATGCTTTTGCATCCAACACGAGGTGGTACCGCGGTATATTTATCGTCCTCTACATATTTTCGATATGTAGGGGACTTTTTTATTTTTCAGAGTGAGGTGAAGGACATGATGACGAAAGAAGAATTTATAAAACAAAAAAGAGAGAGAAAGACATTTTTAGTAATCACTGAAGAAGAAGGAGATAGCATTACGCCAATTTCTTTATATAGACGTATGAAAGGGAAGAAGAAATTTTTATTAGAAAGTTCACAGCTTCATCAAGATAAAGGGCGTTATTCTTACTTAGGATGTAATCCTTATGGAGAGGTGACAAGCGTTGGTACGGAAGTAGAAAGAATGATATATGGGCAAACAGAAAAGTTAAAAGGTAACGTACTACAAGTGTTAGAAGAAGTAATCGCATCATCACAAGTAGATAGCCCATTTCCATTTTGTGGAGGAGCAGTTGGTTATATTGGATATGATGTCATTCGGCAGTATGAAAACATTGGAGCGGATTTACACGACCCATTAAATATTCCGGAAGTACACCTTTTACTATATCGTGAGTTTATCGTTTACGATCATTTACGCCAAAAGTTGTCGTTTGTATATGTATGCAGGGAAGATGATTCAGCAGATTATGAGGAAGTATACGAAAGGCTACGAGTATACAAAGAGGAAGTGCTACAAGGAGAAGAAGCTGAAGTAAATGCAATACAATCCACATTATCATTCACTTCTTCTATAACGGAAAAAGAGTTTTGTGAGATGGTAGAAATGGCGAAAGAACATATAAGAGCTGGGGACATATTCCAAGTCGTACTGTCACAGCGTTTGCAAAGTGAATGTATTGGTGATCCATTCGCGTTATACCGAAAACTTCGAATTGCAAATCCATCACCATATATGTTCTATATCGATTTTCAAGATTATGTTGTACTCGGTTCTTCACCGGAAAGTTTGCTATCAGTAAGGGAGAATAAAGTGATGACGAATCCAATTGCTGGTACGAGGCCGAGGGGGAAAACGAAGAGGGAAGATGAGGAAATTGAAAAAGAACTGTTAGAAGATGAGAAAGAACGAGCGGAGCATATGATGCTTGTAGATCTTGGGCGAAATGATATTGGCAGAGTGAGTGAAATTGGATCCGTGACGATAGATAAATATATGAAAGTAGAAAAATATTCTCACGTTATGCACATTGTATCTGAAGTTTACGGAACATTGCGAAAACAAACGAGCGGATTTGATGCGTTAGCGTATTGCTTACCAGCAGGGACAGTTTCTGGGGCTCCGAAAATTAGAGCGATGGAAATTATAAATGAGCTAGAGAATGAAAAAAGAAACGTATACGCCGGAGCAGTTGGATACGTTAGTTTTTCAGGGAATCTTGATATGGCACTTGCCATTCGAACGATGGTCGTAAAGGATGAAAAAGCATACGTTCAGGCCGGAGCAGGAGTCGTTTACGATTCAGATCCAGTAGCTGAATATGAAGAAACATTAAATAAAGCGAGAGCGCTATTGGAGGTAATGAAATGATTGTACTAATTGATAATTATGATTCATTTACTTATAACTTGTATCAACTGTTAGGTGAATACGAAGAAGATATTGTAGTCGTAAGAAATGATCAAATAACGATAGAACAGCTAGAAGAGATGAATCCAACAGGAATTGTGCTTTCACCAGGACCAGGAAAACCAGAGGATGCTGGTATTTGTATCGAAGTGATTCGTCATTTTTATAAGAACGTTCCCATATTAGGTATTTGCCTTGGTCATCAGGCGATTATATCAGCATTTGGAGGAGGAATTGTTCGAGCGGAGCGTATTAAACATGGGAAAACATCACTTGTGAAACATAACGGAACGTCAATCTTTTCATACGTTACACAGCCGTTAACAGCGATGCGCTACCATTCCCTTGTTGCAGAGCAAACGAGCTTGCCAGATTGTTTTGACATACTAGCGACAGCGATGGACGATGGAGAAATTATGGCAGTTCGTCACAATTATTATCCGCTCTTCGGATTACAGTTTCATCCGGAATCAATCGCAACAGAAGAAGGCGGAAAGTTAATACGTGCCTTTTTAACAGAAGTAAAAGAGGAGGAAAGAGTATGAATAACTATCTTCGTAAATTAGTGGAGGGTCAACATTTAACAGAAGAGGAAATGTATAAAGCAGGACTACTTTTATTAAGTGAAAACATATTAGAAAGTGAAATTGCAGCTTTCTTAGTCTTACTGAAAGCGAAAGGTGAAACTGCAGAAGAAATATACGGTCTCGTTCGAGCTCTTCGCGAAAAGGCATTGCCGTTTTCGAACCATATACAAGGAGCAATGGACAATTGCGGGACGGGTGGTGACGGTGCTCAAACGTTTAATATTAGCACAACATCAGCATTCGTACTGGCAGGAGCAGGTGTAAAGGTTGCAAAACATGGTAATCGTGCCGTTTCTAGTAAAACAGGAAGTGCAGACTTATTAGAAGAACTAGGTGTAAATATTAGTAGTACGCCAAACGAGATTGATTATTTACTAGAGCATGTGGGCATTGCCTTCTTATTTGCACCAGCAATGCATCCAGCACTAAGGCGCATTATGAAAATAAGAAAAGAGTTAAACGTGCCGACAATCTTTAATTTAATTGGTCCTTTAACAAATCCAGTGAATTTAGAAACACAATTTGTCGGTATTTATAAACGAGATATGTTATTACCAGTTGCACAAGTATTACAAAAGTTAGGCCGGAAACAAGCGCTTGTCGTAAATGGAAGTGGTTTTTTAGATGAAGCGTCATTACAAGGGGAAAATCAAGTAGTCCTTTTAAAAGATAATGAAATAGTAGAAATGAATATTGATCCAGAAAATTATGGTTTTTCAAGAGTGAAAAATGAAGAAATTAGAGGGGGGAATTCACAAGAAAATGCAAAGATTACAGTCGGCGTATTGAGTGGAGAAAAGAGTGTTTACCGCGATACAGTGTTATTAAATGCAGGTCTAGCCCTTTTTGCAAATGGAAAAACAGAAACGATTGAAGAAGGAATTAAACTAGCAACACATAGCATTGACTCTGGAAAAGCATTAACCAAATTAAACTTATTAATTGCAGCAAGCAACGAAAAATTAGAAAGGGTGAACTAAAGTGGGGACGATTTTAGATAAAATTGTAGAACAGAAGAAAAAGGAAGTTGCGGAGTTATATGAAACGTATACACCAGTCAAAACAAAAAGAAAGACACATTCACTTGTAGAAGCGTTACAGCAGTTTATTGTCATTGCAGAAGTAAAGCGAGCATCACCATCAAAAGGAGATATCAATTTACACGTTGACGTACGAAAACAAGTGGGAACATATGAAGACTGCGGGGCAGGAGCAGTATCTGTTTTAACAGATGGTCAATTTTTTAAAGGATCGTTTCACGATTTACAAACAGCAAGAGAAGAAAGTAACATTCCGCTTTTATGTAAAGATTTCATAATCGATAAGATTCAAATCGATAGAGCGTATGAAACGGGAGCAGATATTATTTTACTAATCGTAGCAGCGTTAACGAAAGAAAAGTTAAAAGAGTTGTATAGCTACGTGTTAGAAAAAGGATTGGAAGCGATTGTTGAAGTTCATGATGAACAGGAATTAGAAACTGCGATCCAACTAAATCCACATGTTATTGGCATTAATAATCGTAATTTAAAAACGTTCGAAGTAGATTTAAGCCAAACTGAAAAGTTAGGAAAACGATTGAATGAGGAGAAATTACTTTGGATTAGTGAAAGTGGCATTCATTCAAAAGAAGATATTACCCGCGTTAAAAGAGCTGGAGCAAAAGGTGTATTAGTTGGAGAGGCACTTATGACATCATCTTCTATTAGTAGCTTTTTTGAAGATTGTAAGGTGAATATATGAAAGTGAAAATTTGTGGTATTACTGATGTTGAAACAGCAAAATGTGCTTGCGAATACGGAGCAGATGCAATCGGATTTGTTTTTGCAGAAAGTAAGCGGAAAATTACTCTGGGGCTAGCGAAAGAAATTATTGGGGAGCTTCCAGCACACGTATTAAAAATCGGGGTTTTCGTAAATGAATCAGTTGAAGTGATTCAGAAGATTGCAGATGAGTGCGGGTTAACGCATGTGCAACTACATGGGGATGAAGAGAATCATCAAATTAGAAGATTGAATATTCCGTCTATAAAATCACTAGGAGTAACTTCAGAGAGTGATATGAAAAGCGCTCAAGCATATGAAACGGATTATATATTGTTTGATAGCCCGAAAGAAAAGTTTCATGGAGGAAATGGAAAGACATTTTCATGGGAATTACTTGAGCATATGCCAAAAGAGTTGCGAAAGAAAACGATATTAGCTGGTGGATTAAACATCCTTAACATAGAAGAAGCAATTCGAACTGTTCGGCCATATATGGTCGATGTAAGTAGCGGAGTAGAGACAGAAGGAAAGAAAGATCTAAAGAAAATAAAACAATTTATTATAAAATCGAAGGAGTGTTCCAAATGAACTACGCATATCCAGATGAAAAAGGTCACTACGGTATATACGGAGGACGATACGTTCCAGAAACGTTAATGCAATCTGTATTAGAACTAGAAGAAGCATATAAAGAAGCGATGCAAGATGAAGCGTTTCAAAAGGAATTAAATCATTATTTAAAAACGTACGTTGGAAGGGAAACACCGCTTTATTTCGCTGAAAATATGACGAAGTATTGCGGTGGTGCAAAGATTTATTTAAAACGTGAAGATTTGAACCATACAGGAGCTCATAAAATTAACAATACAATCGGTCAGGCACTACTTGCAGTACGAATGGGCAAGAAAAAAGTTGTCGCTGAAACAGGAGCAGGACAACACGGAGTGGCAACTGCTACTGTATGTGCCCTACTCGGATTAGAATGCGTCATCTTTATGGGAGAGGAAGATGTGAGACGTCAAAAATTAAATGTGTTCCGAATGGAATTACTCGGAGCGAAAGTAGAAAGTGTAGCGGCAGGTAGCGGCACATTAAAAGATGCAGTGAACGAGGCGCTTCGCTACTGGGTTTCACACGTGCACGATACACACTACATTATGGGATCCGTTCTCGGGCCACATCCATTCCCGCAAATTGTCCGTGATTTCCAAAGTGTAATTGGAAATGAAACGAAAAAACAATATGAGGCGTTAGAAGGAAAGTTACCAGAAGCAGTCGTTGCTTGTATTGGCGGTGGTAGTAATGCGATGGGCATGTTTTATCCGTTCGTACACGATGAAGAGGTCGCTCTTTACGGCGTAGAAGCAGCAGGGAAAGGCGTTCATACAGAAAAGCATGCAGCAACTTTAACGAAAGGAAGCGTCGGTGTTTTACACGGATCAATGATGTATCTTCTGCAAAACGAAGAAGGGCAAATTCAAGAAGCGCACTCTATTTCAGCAGGACTCGATTATCCAGGTGTTGGTCCAGAACATAGCTTGCTAAAAGATATTGGCCGCGTTTCTTATCATTCAATTACTGATGATGAAGCGTTAGAAGCATTTCAATTATTAACGAAAAAAGAAGGAATTATTCCGGCTTTAGAAAGCTCACATGCTGTCGCATATGCATTAAAATTAGCGCCGCAAATGAAGAAAGACGAAGGACTTGTCATTTGCTTATCAGGCCGCGGTGATAAAGATGTAGAGAGTATAAAACGTTATATGGAAGAGGTGTGAAAAATGGGAGTAGAAAAAATTAAAGCAGCGTTTGAAAATGGTAAGAAAGCATTTATTCCGTACGTAATGGGCGGAGATGGTGGACTTGAGAAATTAAAAGAAAGAATTCGTTTTCTAGACGAAGCAGGAGCAAGCATCGTTGAAATTGGTATCCCGTTTTCAGATCCAGTTGCAGATGGCCCAACGATTCAAAGAGCAGGGAAGCGAGCGCTAGATAGCGGTATAACAGTAAAAGGAATTTTTCAAGCATTAATAGAGGTAAGGGAAGAAGTGCAAATTCCGTTTGTACTCATGACATATTTAAATCCAGTACTCGCATTTGGAAAAGAACGATTCATCGAAAACTGCATAGAAGCAGGTGTAGACGGCATCATCATTCCAGACTTACCATATGAAGAACAAAATATTATTGCGCCGTTACTTCGAGAGGCAAACATTGCGCTAATTCCACTCGTTACCGTAACGAGCCCAATTGAGCGAATCGAAAAAATTACGAGTGAATCAGAAGGATTCGTCTACGCTGTTACAGTAGCGGGCGTAACGGGAGTACGTCAAAACTTTAAAGAGGAGATTCGTAGTTACTTAGAAAAAGTAAAATCACACGTCAACTTACCAGTAGTCGCAGGATTCGGTATTTCAACAAAAGAACATGTAGAAGAAATGGTTACAATATGTGACGGAGTTGTTGTTGGAAGTAAGATCATTGAGCTTTTAGAAAATGAAAAACGAGAAGAAATATGTGAATTAATATATGCAACAAAACAAAAAGAAGAGGCGTAAGTCTCTTCTTTTTGTTTTGCGTAATAAATGTTAAAATATACAGAAAATACATTTAATTCAGAGGTGAGAAGGCATGCTAAGACGCAAATTACTGTATCTTCTTTTAACTATACCACTATACGCTTGGCTCATTAGCATGGCGAAAATAGAGTTGATGGCTCTATTTTTAGGATATGTATTTATCTTTTCCAACTTAAATCGCATTCAAGAACAGTCTATTTTAGAAATATGTCTATTTTCGATTAGTATAGAATTATTTAGTATCGTTTCGATTGTATTATTAAACGAATTATTTCTACGGATTCATTCATTTACATTAATGAAATTTGGGAATATTGTATTGCAAGCAATATGTACTTACATTGTGTTTGTTGTGTTAGAAAAAATAATTGGGCAGCAGACAGTTTTTCAGAATAATAGAAAATGGGGTGAATGAAAAGGAGCCGTTTGGCCCCTTTTTTGAATCTGTTGTAAAAATAATTGAAAATTATGTCATCTGTTATATAATAGTTAAAAATTGTATTTTAAACGAAATGAGATGATAACATGGCCATATTGTTGGCACTTATCCCAATTATGATGATTTTCATTTGTTTATTTTTATTTAAACAAACGTCATTAAGGTCCTCGTTAATTTCTTATGCAGTGTCTGTCGGAATCGTTTTACTCTCGCCAACGTTTCGATTAGGGATAAGTGAAACTGTGCACGCAACGATTAAAGGATGGTTAATTTGTTTTATTGTCGGGTACGTTTTATTTTTCGGTATTTTTTTATTTCACCTCATGAACAAAATGGGATACATCGATCAAGTAGCACGTTTTTTAGAAGAAATCACACATGATCGCTTATTACAAATGCTGCTTATGTGTTTTGGCATTTGTCCGCTTATTGAATCAGTAAGTGGATTTGGTATTGGATTCATGGTTGCAGCACCTATTTTTCTTTCGCTAGGCTATAAACCATTTCAAGCTGTACTGCTCTCATTCATCGGCTTACTAGCTAGTTCATGGGGCGCAATGGCAACGGGTACGATTATCGGTTCGCAGCTAATAAATATGCCTCTTACAACACTTGGTACAAATACAGCGCTATTAAGTATTCCGATGTTTGCTTACTTCGTTATTCTTTCTTTACACGTTGTTGGCGGCTGGCTAGCGGTTATAGAAAAGTGGAAAGAAGGAGTAGGGTTCTTTCTATTATTTTCTCTCGGAATATATCTTTCTAATGCGTACGTAAGTGTTGAACTAGCCGGGATATTAAGTTCTATCGTTACGATTACATTTGGCTTTCTTATCATTAAATTAAAAGGAAAAAGTGGGCAAAATCTTATAGCAGAACATGCCGCTGCAACGGAGAGAGAAGTATCCATTATAAAAATTATTAGCCCTTATATATTTCTAACAGTTTGTATTTTACTTTCTCGCCTCGTTCCAGCATTACATGATTTGTTCAGATCATATGCGGTTCTTGATTTGAAATCATACTCTTATAAACTAGAGTTACTATATTCACCAGGATTTTGGCTCGGTATGACTTGCTTATTTACTATTATTTTCTTCCGCATCCCGTCTAATATTATTAAACAATCATTCTCACAAACGATCAAACAATGGATTCCATTTGCTATTACGACGACAATGTTTATCGCCATTTCAGAACTAATGGGTGCATCTGGCATGCATTCATTACTTGCAAAAACAGCTGGTGAAACATTTGGAACCTTTTTCGTTTTTGTTGCTCCGTTTATTGGCGCTATTGGTGGATTTTTAACAGGTAGTAACGCAGGATCAAATGCAATGTTTATAAAACTACAAATGCAAACCGCACAAAACGTAGCACTCCCGTGGCAATATGTCACAACACTTCAAAACACCGCATCATCAGTAGCGACAATCGCTTGTCCATCACGGATTACATTAGGTGCTTACTTATGTAATATCCCTTACCGTGAAAATGAACTATTAAAGAAGACGACGTTAATGATCTTTGGTGCGGTTTTACTTGTAGTGGTAGAGGTTATTGTTTGGTATATGTTGAGAAATTAAAAATCCCCCTAACATAGGAGGATTTTTTTTATGAGTGGATAATGATTTAAATATGAATAGCTTCTACTAAATGAATAGGAGATGAAATGTATGCCCCTAAAAAACTACGGTGTGTTAAAAGGTACGGTTATACAATCAAAGATTGGAAAAGGGAAAACACCTCATTATCAAGTTCATTTACAAGATGAAGTAGGAGTAGATTATCGTATTGCAATTAACGTAAAATCGCAAAGTTATCCGTCAGAAGTTTTATATTTTGCGAGTAACAATATTAAATCAGAAGCGATTCATATTTTACCGACATTACCATTCGGTTTTACAGAAATAAAAAACAATGAACCGAAAGTGGCTTTAGATTATGTAAGAGGAAATCTATTTGATTCAAAACAAATGATTCCTTTGCCTCCCGAAAAAGCAGGAGCAGATAATGATTTAAACGAAAAAATAGAACGTTATATAAAGCGAGCGATAGAAGAAAAAGCGATTATTTACGCGTTTGGTGAAAGATGGGGACCAGAAGAAAACACACCAGATTCCTATTTTCATTTCAAACCAGGAAACGGTATACATGATATTCACATGAATCAAGGGAATGTAGAGAAATGGAAAGGTGATAATGGCATATGGCAAGACGGAGGGATACTCATTCACTTTGAAAAGGAAGAAGAATGGATTGGTATCTTTCTTGCATTCCAATCACAGTCATGGTGTACCGATGAAGAAGGGCATGCTCGTGTGCCTGTTGAGCATTGTGATTATAAGGGGAATAATTAATAAGAAGAGGGCGTTCAAAAAGAACGCCCTCTTCTTATTTTATAAAACGAAAAACTAACGAGTGTAGAAAGACAAGAGAAAAGCAGTGCTACACTAGAAAACGCAATGAGATACATATTATATTTCATAACCTGTCCAATTAGCTGGTTACTGTCGTATTGAAACAGTCCCGCTATGATGTTGAATAAAAATAAAACGATAAACATGACGATAACTCCGTCTATTGATCCTTTAATGTCTGGTTTACTTAAAGCGATATGTGCGGAAATACAAATGGCGATAAATAAAAATAACCAAAAGGAAGGATTCAATAAATTGCCGATTGTAAATAAGCTTTTCAATAATACAAACGTCGACAAGAGCATGTTTTGAATCATTTCTACATTAATAGAAGTAGAAGCGATCGTTTTTTCGAGAGTTGTATTAAATAAAAAATATGATTCTGGTACGAAATAGCGCATTAAAAGGATTAATGCAGTAATACCAGAAATAATAGGCCCGATGCCGATGAAGAAATTCCCAATTCGTTGATACACACTTTTTTGATTGTATTGATGTTGTACGTAACCTAATGCTCCTTGACTTGTATCTGTTGGGAAAAACTGCGTTGCTACAATTTTATGACGGAACAGTACGCACATAATGGCATGTCCAAGTTCGTGGATCGGAACACCAATCCACGCCGTTAAAAGGAATCCTTTTCTTCCGAAAGCCCTCGACCAATACATTCGTGTTAGTGATTCTAAATAACCTAATAGAAATCCAATTACAATGATAACGCCAATTAAGGAAAATAATTGGATTACGCTTGTAAGGAGTATTTGAAAAATTGAGTTTACCAATTCCATTGTCTTTCATCCAATCTGTTAAAAATGTTATTTGTTCTGTTTCATAATAGCATTATTTTTCAAGATTGCTAGCATATATAATTTCTTTTGAAAGAAGGATTTCAGAATCTTTTTCTTGTAGTCATGTTTTATGTACAAAGTCATATATTGAATTTGTAACACCCTATATGGTATATGCTTAAGGAGGGATGAGAGAATGAAATGTCCGTCATGTCATACAGAAAATGCAGCAGAGGCAAAGTTTTGCGGGAATTGTGGACATTCGTTAACGGAAGAAGTAGTGGCAAGTAGTGGTCAAGAAGAAGGGCCGGAACAAGCACGCGCGGCACAAGTAAAGGAAACTCGGCCAAATGAAACGGTAGAGCAAGCGAAGCGGTTTGCGAGCGGCTATTTTCAATTTTTTAAACATGCATTACAAGCACCGACAGCGATTATGAAAAGCGGCACGATTGAAGTAAGAAATGGAATTGTAAGTCTTGTTCTTATTTGTTTTTTAGGAGCATGTATTTTTTATAGAATGATGAGTGCAGCATCAGCAGTTACGAGAACATTTGCACCAGATATATCTACTCCCACATTTTTTGTAGAATCTATAACGGTCTTTTTCTTTTTATTAATTTTAACTTTATTTGTCGGATTTATTATTTTTGTAAGTGGTAAGATGATGAAATCATCTTTTTCGTTTCTTGAAGTATTCGGTATATGGGGAACGCTAGCGACGCCGGCTATTGCTATATTAGTCCTTTCTTTTCTTTTTAGTTTCTTATTAATCTTTTTCTTACCGATATTATTATCGGTAGCTGCAACTTATATAGGGATTAGTATAACTGTAGCCATATTAAAGCTAGACAATGGCGGATTAGATCTCGTGTACACACTTATTATTGCAAATGTTTTAATTGGAATTGCAACATTTATTGTACTTTGGTCTTACATTAGCACGATAATTCAAGCCTTAACACAGGGAATAACTGGCTTCTAATGAAAAGGTGGTTGACTGGATGAATGTATGTACAAAGTGCGGAATTCAGTTTGAAGATGGTGTGCAATTTTGTCAAAACTGCGGGACGAAGAGGGGAAGTCCTGTAGTAAAGAAGAACATGAGCGGTGGTGCAAAGGTTGGCATTACACTGTTAGCACTATTTGTTATAGCGATTATTGGATTATATTTGTACGGATCATCGTATTATACGCAGGTGGCACAAGTAGATCGGATGATTACGATTTTACAAGAGAGGGACGGAGAGAAATTAGCTGAGATCATTACGGCAGATGATCAATCGGTTATGATAACAAAAGAGAGTTTAACGCCTCTATTTTCATATATAAAAGAAAATCCATCGTATGTGAATGAATTAAAAGAATATTTGAGACAAGGTGAAAAACAACGGGACGGAATAGAAAGAGCTGATTTTTCGTTAACGAAAGACGGAAAGTATTTCTTTATATTTGATCGGTATAAATTGAAAGTGAAGACGTACTATACCACTTTGCTTACAAATGAAAAAGGCGTATCGTTAAAAATGAACGGAAAAGAAATTGATAAGACAGATGACAAAAAGTTTGAGAAGCAATATGGGCCGTTTCTTCCGGGCAATCAAGTGTTTCAATCAGAATATAAAAATGATTATGTAAAACTATCGCGTGAGGAAAAGGTTGTACTTATGAAACAAAGCCAAAATAACGTAATGATAGATTTAACGTTGCAAGGTCAATATATTACAGTTCAAACGAACGCGCCTGGTGCAACATTGTACGTAAATCAAAAACCAGTTACAGCACTGGCAGGAGAAGAAATTACATGGGGGCCTATAGCGACTGATGGAAGTACGACGATTTATTTAGAACGAAATGGAGAAAATGGAAGGGAAACGACGAAGGTAGAAACGGTAACGGCACTTCCGTCTTATAATCTTCCATTTCAAAAGAAAAGTACAGAAAAAACAGTTGTTTATAATGTTACTCCGCCATCTACCACTCCGTATGTATATAATGGTTTCATTTTCCCAGATAGTGATATTCGAAAATTAACGAGTACAGATTTAGCATATTTATCGAAAGAACAGTTGAAAATTGCTAGAAATGAAATATATGCAAGGCATGGACATATTTTTCAGACGAAAGATATGCAAACGTATTTTTCAAAACAATCTTGGTATAGAGAAAATCCATATTTTACAGGAAAGCTAACAGATATTGAAACTTATAATGTTGAACTCATCAAATCAAGAGAATAAACATGTGAAAAAGGTACAGTGCATAACTGTACCTTTTTTATGGTTATTTATCTGAACCAGGATCCCTTGAGAAAAAGATGTGAAAGAGAAATGTGACTTTACTTGATCCTCCTGATGTACTAGCTTGTATATGTGATAAAGGACCAGATGTTAGGGCTGCCTCGGAATGGGGGGGTACGACTATTTTGAGCGCATGATCTGATTCTGGTGAAGCAGTAACAGTTATTGTATCGTCAGAGAAGTTCAGAATTTTAACTGAACCGACTGGAAAGATAGACTTGCCAGCATGTGATGCTGAAGCGAATTGGGTAGCTTTCCAAATATCTTGCGCAAACGTATCATCGTTAGATAACCAGGCACGAGCGCTGTATATTGTCGCATTAATGGAAAATTCTTGGTCAAGTGAGAGGGCGGGTTTCGGTTCTTTTGGTTCTTGCGGTTCATCTGGAAGCTGGGCGAGAAGGCCGGCGCACATATATTTCACCTACTTTCAATAGTAACTGTTATAGCATATTAAACATGTTGTTTATGAGACACGACGGCTACCTATTCAGGCATAGGTTTGTGCACCAAATTTGAAGATAAAATCCTCTTTCTTTACAATGGAAGTAGGTGTTATTTCTATAAAATATGGAAAACGTAAAGAGTATGTAAAAAAGAAGGAGTGGTAAAGTGAACTATGTCATTATTGGCGGAGATGCAGCTGGTATGAGTGCAGCTATGCAAATTGTTAGAAACGATGAAAATGCAAATGTTGTAACTTTAGAAAAAGGTGAAATTTATTCATACGCTCAGTGTGGATTACCGTATGTCATTAGTGGTGCTATCGCTTCAACTGAAAAGTTAATCGCGCGCAACGTAAAGACGTTTCGTGAGAAATATGGAATTGATGCGAAAGTGCGTCATGAAGTAACGAAAGTAGATACGGAAAAGAAAATGGTGTACGCAGAGCATACGAAGACGAAGGATGTCTTTGAATTTCCATATGATCGATTATTAATTGCGACTGGAGTGCGTCCTGTTATGCCAGAATGGGAAGGACGGGAATTACAAGGCGTTCATCTTTTAAAAACAATTCCTGATGCTGAGCGCATATTAAAAACGCTAGAAACGAATAAAGTTGAAGATGTAACGATTATTGGCGGTGGTGCCATTGGACTTGAGATGGCAGAAACATTCGTCGAACTTGGTAAGAAAGTAAGAATGATTGAGCGAAATGATCATATCGGTACGATTTATGATGCAGATATGGCAGAGTACATACATAAAGAAGCAGATAAGCATCATATTGAAATTTTAACGAATGAAAATGTAAAAGCATTTAAAGGAAATGAACGAGTAGAAGCAATCGAAACGGATAAAGGTACGTATAAAGCAGATCTTGTTTTAGTGTCGGTTGGAGTGAAGCCAAATACTGATTTTCTTGAAGGGACAAATATACGTAAGAATCATAAAGGAGCAATCGAAGTAAATGCATATATGCAAACAAATGTGCAAGACGTATATGCAGCCGGTGATTGCGCAACACATTACCACGTTATAAAGGAAATTCATGATCATATCCCGCTCGGAACGACTGCCAATAAGCAAGGGCGACTTGCTGGACTGAATATGCTTGATAAACGAAGAGCTTTTAAAGGTACGTTAGGCACAGGTATTATTAAATTTATGGATTTGACGCTCGCAAGAACAGGCTTAAATGAAAAAGAAGCAAAAGGGCTACACATTCCGTATAAAACGGTCAAAGTAGATTCTACAAATATGGCGGGCTATTATCCAAATGCAAAACCACTTTACTTGAAATTACTATATCGCTCCGATACGAAACAATTATTGGGCGGGCAAGTAATTGGAGAAGAAGGCGTAGATAAACGTATTGATGTGATCGCGATGGCACTTTTCAATAAAATGAGCATTCATGATTTAGAAGATGTCGATTTAAGTTATGCACCACCATATAACAGCGTTTGGGATCCAATTCAGCAAGCGGCAAGGAGAGCAGAATAGCACTTTTTAAAGTGCTATTTTTTTGTTAAAGGGGAATTATCATTTTTGTCGAATGAAGAGGATCGGGAAATAGTTACATATGTGGAAGGGGAGTTTTTTTATGATTGTAGCACTTCAAAAAGTTCAAGAATCAGAAAAAGAAATATTACGTAATTTGTACGCTTTATATCTTCATGACCTTTCTAAGTTCACTATGAATATAACTATCGGAGCGAACGGATTTTTTGAATACGAAGATTTGCATATGTTTTGGAAAAATGACGGAATCACGCCGTATTTTATAAAAGTTGATCATAGTATTGTAGGATTCTTATTACTACTGGAACGTCCGTTTTTGAAGAAGGAAAATGATTTTGGTATTAATGATATTTTCATATTGAATCAATATAAAGGAAAAGGAATCGGTAAACAAGCTGTTGAGAATTTACTAGAAGAGAAAAGAGGACAATATTTCGTTATCGAACTTGTAAAAAATGTACCAGCAGTGTCGTTTTGGAAGAAAGTATATAAAAAACTGAACATTGAATTTGATGAGAGAGAGCAGTTAATTGATGATGAAGAATGCCTCGTTCAAACGTTTAAAATTTAATGAAGTTGGTGTTCCTTTTATATTCCTTTGAAATTTAACTTTATCCCGCTATTTGCGGACAGTAAGACCCCCATCTCAAAATCCAGCGAAAGCAAAGAAGTTAGGTGGGTGATCAACTGCCCGTAAAAGCCCGATTGGTTCAACTAATAATCAGTGGGGATGAAGACCCCTATTGATTAAAGTTTCACTTTATTTTGAATATACCGTTCCCCCTTGAAAACATATTACTAATCGCTTATATTTTCATATAGTATTTATTTTTTTAACGAAGCAATGAACGAACCAGGGGGCGCAGTATGGCAATTAATATGAAAACAATCGAAGAATGGATTGTTGAATCAAATACAAGACATGAAGAAGACTTTGGACACGTTGTGGAAGAAATGAAAGAAGTATGTGTCGGACTTGATAACGCGACATTAATTTATACGAAAAATGTATTTTGTTTCGGTAAAAAAGTAGAAGTGTTTTTCTTCTTCCAAGACCATGTCGTGATCGGACAAGAAAAAGACGAATATATTGAGATTGAAAAATTAAAGTATGATGATATTACAAATAGTAATTTAAAAACAAATGACAAAAATACAACGTTAGAATTAAAGTTTGCTAACGGACAATCTATTAATTTAGATAGTTTAAATGATAACTACGGTACGAAAAATTGGTTATTTGCTAGACAAATTAAGAGTATTTTTAAGTTAATCTAGTAAAAAGCAGACCTCAAAGGGTCTGCTTTTTACTTAATTCCTATTACACAAAGGCAACCTCTTTCTTCATAGCATTCCACACTTGTAAATCCTGTTTTATAAAATAGGTTTATTAATTCTTCATTCGTTTTCCATTTCTCCATATGATATTGAATTTTGAAAGTTTCAGCTACTAATAAAAAAGATCCATTCGGTTGTAAGACGCGAAATATTTCTTTTATATCTTGTTCCACATCGGGCCAAAAGTAGTGTGTTTGAAAAGCGGTTATGAGATCGAAGAAGTTTGTATTGTAAGGAATAGAGGAGACACTTGCCTGATGAATGATTACTTTTCCTTTTTTTACGTCCTGTATATTGGCTTTCTTTGAGTTTTCAACAGCTTGATCTGAATAATCAATTCCATATATTTTCCCAAATGGAATTCGTTTTGAAAGAGTATGTATTGTTTTGCCGCCGCCACAACCAATATCTAAAGTAATTGCATCTTTACGTATATGTATTTTTTGTAATCCCCAATTTGTTAGTCTCATATGTGCAGCGTTCATAATACAAAGCATGGAAGAACCAATTGTCCCGCGAGGGTTTTTTGCTTGCTGAATTAATCGTTGTAAAATGTTCAAGTTACATTCTCCTTTTATGTAAGAATATATACTCATTTCGCTTTTTATAAATTAAGTCCTTTAAAAAAAGCACGCCGTCTACCGGCGTGCTTCTAATTATGCAAAGCCCCTTTTAACCAATTCCGCGCTCGATACGCCCCAACAGGAATTTGAATAAGAGACGTTTCATTCCCAGCATCAATACCGTACAATTGATCACATGAATTTGTATCAAAACTAAGTAATGGATGCCCGCCCATCCCCATCGCGGTCGCTGCAAAAACGAGTTTATGAACGAGTATACCAGCTTCCATTTGGTGAATACGATATCCTCTATAGCCTAATGCATTTGTATAATAATCTTTCTTTCCGACTACATGTAGGCAAAGTGGTACTTGAAAAAGGTTTACGTTATCCATCGTCATACTAGACTGAAGAGGGTAACGAAGGTCTCCATATCGAATTGGTTGTATGGAATGTGTTTTACTGTTATAAGCGTAAGCCCCGTTTTTAATATTTTTCACGTTATAAAAACATCCATATAAGAAGACGCGCGCATTTTCATTTACATACTTACCATCAAGGTCGTTGTAATAGGGGAAGGAGAGGCTCGCTTCTTGTAGTAAAGTAGCGAGCTCAGCTGCATCCCATTTCGTTAAAATAAAGTCTGCATCAGGAGAATATCGTTTTTTACAAAGTTGTAGGAAATCATACGATAACCGTTCTACTTTTGGTAGCTGTACAGCGTACGCATTATGTTGATAGTGCTCTTCATGATGTAGTGTTTGGAAGTGTGCTGTCGATTCGATCATAGAAGCTTCATTTATTTTTGTTATCATCGGATATTCACCTACATGTTTTGAGCGAACGAAATGTTCATGTGCTAACGGCGGAATTTGTTGCAACAACTCATGAGAAGTAACTGTTTTATTTTCACGGTAATCATTGTGAAACCAATTAGTTTCTGGCTCTGTACTTAAAGGAATAACGGCATACACACTTTCTTCACCTTCTGACAATCCGACTAAGTGATTCATTGCCCGGTCTAGAAATTGAAAATATACGCCATTTGTGTAGCCAAACTGTTTTGCACTTTCTAGTAATTGTCCAATAAGGACCCCGCTATCTAATCCTTGAAGACGATATGAAAAATTATTGTATTTAAAGAAATTTTTCCAAAACATAGTAGATACGAATGCAGCACCGAAACAAGACTGTATGTTACAGCGATTACCGAGTGCGTCTGCTAAATAAGAATCGAAATTTCCTTCGCGAAGTAAAATAAGCCGGTGATGCGCGGCGTCATAATGGTAAATGCCGTCTGGATAATCGTCAATCTTTAAATAGATATACAATTCATTCGGATATAAAGCGCCGCCTGAAGGAATAGATCTTCGTAATACATTTCTCTCGCTATTTAGCTGACATAATTGTGTTACACCAAATGAATACCAAAGGTAGTGACCAATTTCATCTAAAGTAGGTGTAGTAGAAGAGTTCGGTAAAGATAATGGGATTTCTAAGGAGAGCGGGATGGTAGGTACATTTCGATATAATTTATAAGGAAGCGGTGCGTCTTTCCAGTCCACCTCATGATTCGGCATAATTTCATCGATAGAGAAATGGAGATGATGTAAAAAAGTATCTAGCTGCATGAAATCCCTCCTTTACTATGGAAACGGATGTGGATGTGGATTTAATCTTTCATTCGTTAAAGGTTCGTCTGTATATCCAAGTGTCATCGGTACGGTATATACCCGGTCCAGTCCTGTAATCCGAGTAAGATGGTGTCCGAAAGTCATCGGTAACATGCCTGGAATAATAACTTTTACACAGTGTAGTCCGTTCTTTTCTATAAGGGGAACGGTTTGATCTACAACGATTATTTCAAGATTAGATTGATGCAAACGATTTAAAAGTTGGTGGAGATCGGATGTTAAATCCATATCAAATGATTGTGATACATTCATTTCTTGGAACGTTTGCACCGGTGCATCTTCTCGTAAAAGGAAGTGAAGACGTTCTTCCGTTTCTTTCAATCCGTACAGCATACTGTGGTCTTCCATTTTATTAACGAAATAAGGATCTTGTAAGCATTTTTCATAGTATTCTCTTTTGTGCTCGAGCTCATCGTCTGTTATAAGTAACATGCCTGCGATTTCTTGAATGGCACTTTTTAAAGCTCGAATAGGATCTAAATGAGCACCTCCCGCACAAACAACGTTCATTCCATTTTCACGTGTATTTTTTGCAATTACCCATAAGCTCGGGATGCCGTGTTCCATCGTCGCATTAAAAGCGTGTAATTCATATCCGGTAATCGTACGTAACCGCTGAATCATTAATTGTAATTCTGTATCATTTGCTGAACTCAGATCAAGGCGGGGAAGAGGTAATTCGGCATACCAAGTGAGTAAGAAGGCATCACGCTCTACAATTTCTAAAATGCCGTGAAAAATCGCTTCTTCTAAACTACCGCCAATTGCACATCCATTTGATGTTTCATACACGAAAGCATCTCGATGACCGAGGCTATAATAAGCAATTGATTCAGGAACTAAAAGCGGTCTGTTTTGTGATAAAGAATATCCCCATACCCAGTTTTGCTCATAATCAGGATCAAACGGCTTAAATGGAAAATTATCACGATTGTAGTGTTCATTTGTATGCACACCGAGTGTAAGGGGATTTAGTGCATGTTCCTCTAAATCATGAAAACTACCATGCACATTTGTCTTTTTCCCGCGAGGCGACATACCGCAATATCGTTCTAAACCTTCTAAAATAGCAGTTGCTTCACTCACTGCAAATGAATGAGTTCGGCCTGCAACACCTTCATTTCCAAACATTAATGGCATGTTTATAATAACGTCAGCGAATGGCAATAAAGAATGCTGCATTTTGCCGTTCAACATACCGATCCGATAATCTAAATAGTCTTTCGTTAAAAATGTGTTTAATTCATGAATGGAACGGCAGCGATACGTTTCGGTGCTTACTTTTAAACTCGGTTGTAAAGAAACTTCCGCCGCATCCGCAGTATCATCAGGTAAACTACTACATACAGGACAGAGAGGATCTGGAAGAAAAGAATGCCGCGTACATTGTAATGTTTGTAAGTTTAGTAAAATAAGTTCATTTTCTAAAGAAGAATGGTTATGAGTTAATATTTTTTCTGTTTCTGCGCAAATAAGATGGCACATTTGTAACATGCCATTTTGGGTGGCACGTACATCACGCCTCGTTCCATTTTCGGCTTTAAAGGCATATTTCCGCTGTAGTTCCCACATTTCTTTTTGATCAAAGCCAGCGATAAAACGGCGTCCATCAGAACAATGGGAACATCCGGGCGTAAGAGGATGAATGTAAGGACCGATAATACCTTCGCCAAATGAAGTGAAACCACGAAGCCACGGAATATGATTTGAGCGAAAAATTAGCTCAGCATCATGATGAATAGTAGAAGGAGATCCATCATGTAATACGAGAGCGAGATAAATATTTTCAGGAAGTTCTTCTGTAAGGGTATGCTGACGAATGATGGAATATTGTTTGCATAATTGATCATGTACATAGTCTGCAAGAAGGCCATCCCCTATAAGCAATATATTTTGAGTCATAGACCGTCCTCCTTTGCAATTAATACCCCATACACACCGTCTAAGTTTTCTTTCAAAAATGGTTCGATTGCTAAATCAAACACGAAGGGATAAAAATTATGTTCTTCTAAATGCTGTAAGGCAAGCTGTAAAGATTGCACACTTGGAATTTCTTCTTCCGCTTGTATTTCCACCCTAAAAGAATCCGTGTCATATAAAATAATAGATGATTCAGGCAAGATATTAGCTCTGTAAGGAGTCTCTTCACTTTGAATGTGGAGCAGTGATAGTTGTAGTGCGCTCCGTAACGCTAACGTCATATTAATATTAGATGCACCGTACCATTTATCATTTATACCAACCCAAACGACTGGAAAACTGAGAATCTCTTCACTCATTGCGATTTTAGGTGTTTCATGAATTGTAGCAAGGGCATCGTAATAAAATCTACAATGTTTATCGTGAATATCAGTTAAATCAATCGTTGTAAGTTCTTCTAGCATATGTGACTGCCGTTCATACAATTTATTATTTAAATGTTGTTGTAGTGCCCGGTAAAATCCTTCTGTCATCGTTTCTCCAGCGCCAATACCGATATCGTTATGTTCAGGAATAAGGCGGTGAATGATTTCTGCTACATATGTTTCAATTCCTGTTAAACCAGCTTCTCGGCGTGCTTCATTATGAGTTAATCCACTGCGAGTCATAAGAGGCAGAAGGGGAGCTGGGCCATCTGATAATGGATTGGCTACTTGAATATAGCATTGTGATAACGGTAATTGATATGAATCTTGTTCATCCCATACATGGAATATACCGGCTTCTTTAGAAGTTAATGAGTCGAAAAAGCGGAATACATCAGTTGAAGTATGTTGGTTGGACCGATGCTCAAGTTTTTCAGAAAGATTTTCTATCGTATCAATTGTAAAACTTTCATCAGTTGCAAGAGGGTGTTTTATAAAAGGATGCCACGTTCCTTCAAGTGTTTCATAGTTTAATAAAAAGAATTGTAATTCTTTTTCACGATATAAATCATCCGCGACATGTTTAAACAATTCAAAAACGATTACATTTGCTAACATTGCAGATGTAATTGGTGAGAAGGAATCTGATGAATTTTCATTTTGCAAAGTCGTTTCATGTAGCCGATGCCATGCGGATTTCCAGCATTCATCACGATTTTCCGTTACGACAGGTCCAGCTATACCGAGTGTTGATAAACAAATAGCTGGTATAAAATTCTTTTTCGTTTCTCTACAAATAGTGTGAACTGTTTTTAAACCGTCAATGTCTCCATTTTGAGAAACATATAAAATCCAATCAAAAGGTTCGAATACTTCATGCAAGGGACGGTCAATTGTAGTATCGATTTCTTGAATGAGTACACCGTTATCAACTTCATATGCACGTTCTATTAGCTCATGTATTCTGTCATAGTTTGTTTCATCTCGATCTGTAACGAGGTAATGAAATGTAGGTAAACCAGATTCTAATAAAGAAGAAACTAAAGAAGTAAGCATATCTCCGGAGCCAAGTACAAGGACATTTGCTCCGCGGTACGTTTCAAATTTTAAAGCACCTGAATGAGAATCAGCTTCTAAAAATTCAATTTGTGAAGCATATCTGTCGAGTAATGTACTGTTTAATTCATGAAGTGCATCTTGATTTGCATCGCGAACGAAACCATTTTCATATAAAACCTCTCCAATTTCAAATACACGATTTTGATAGGGGAGAGGGAGACCATCAGTTATTTCTGCTAAAGAATGATTACCGTTAAACATTGGCATTAATTTTTCAATCCAGTCATAAATTCCATCACCGTCCATGCGAAATGAACTGGCGTTATTTCGAAAATAGACACCCCCGTTTGAATCGGGCAGGAAGAAAGTATCCTTATTTACTTTAAGTTTTGCATGAATTGGAAGGTTATTCATTTTAATCCTCCTTACGTTTAGGCATACATTATTATCTTATGTCATGAAATTTGTCCCGTATGAACGCAAAAAAAGGCTGTAGAATGATGTATTCTACAGCCTTTATATATTAGATTATTAATCTATCAACCTTCTAATAATAATGATTTTGGATCTTCAAGCATATCTTTAACAGCAACAAGGAAGCTAACTGCTTCTTTACCATCAACAATACGGTGATCGTAAGATAAAGCAATGTACATCATTGGGCGGTTTTCCATACGCTCGTTATCAATTGCAACTGGGCGTACTTGGATTTTATGCATTCCTAAAATACCAACTTGAGGGCTATTTAGGATTGGTGTTGACATTAGAGAACCGAATACACCACCGTTTGTAATTGTAAATGTACCACCTTGTAGTTCTTTTAATGAAAGTTTGTTATCGCGTGCTTTCATACCTAAATTACGAATTTCACTTTCGATTTCAGCGAAGTTTAATTGGTTAGCATCGCGTACAACTGGAACAACTAATCCATCTGGAGCTGCTACTGCAATACCGATATCATAGAATTTTTTGATGATAAGCTCGTCACCTTGAATTTCAGCATTTAATAATGGGAATTGTTTTAATGCTGCAACAACTGCTTTTGTGAAGAATGACATGAAGCCAAGACGTACATCATGTTTTTTCTCGAAAGCGTCTTTACGCTCTTTACGTAATTCCATGATCGCACTCATATCAACTTCGTTAAATGTTGTTAACATTGCAGATGTTTGTTGAACTTCTACAAGACGTTTTGCAATTGTTTGACGGCGGCGGGACATTTTCACGCGCTCAACTGGTTTTTCGAATTCCGTTTTTGCAACTGGAGCAGGAGCTGGGCTCTTTGGAGCAGCTGGTGCTTCTTTTGGTGCTGCAGCATGAGCTTGTACATCATGTGGTCTCACGCGTCCAAGTGGATCTGTGCTACGTACGTCGTTTAAGTCGATTCCTAATTCACGAGCCATTTTTCTAGCAGCTGGTGATGCGATAGGACGGTTCGTATTTGGTAAGCCTTGTAGACTCGTAGTTTGTTCAGCATTTGGAGCCGCAGCTTTCGGTGCTTCAGCTGTTTCTTGTTTTGCTTGCTCAGCAGGTGGTGCAGGTGTACTTACTGCAACTGGTGCTCCATTAGCATCTAAAATTGCGATAGTTGCGCCAACTTCAACTGTATCCCCAGGTTCGCCTAGTAACTTCGATACAATACCTGAATCTTCTGCAATGATTTCTACATTGACTTTATCAGTTTCAAGCTCAACAACGCTGCCGCCTTTCTCAACTTTGTCGCCTACGTTGATAAGCCATTGTGAAATAGTTCCTTCGGTAATAGATTCTGCAAGCTCAGGTACTTTAATTTCGATCATTTTAAATGTCCTCCCCTTATTTGCCTAACGGTGTGTTTTTTCTTCTTTTGTCTTCGGTAATCTCCATTTGTTAGCCTGGCCTTGGGCAGAATATCTGCCCAGGGAACAAGCTAGAAACCTTCATTATTACTTTTTAGTTGCTGAAAACTTCAATTTCTTGTTTATCTTGACGGAAGTTATACTTCACATCTAAAGCGTGTGCAACAATTAGTTCTTGCTCGGCTTTGTGAGCGAATGGATCGCCGCCAGATGGACTAGAGCGATCAGGACGTCCAATGTAACCTGTTTTCACTTTATCTCCAGCAAGTTCGAACAGAATTGGAGCCATGTAATGCCATGCGCCCATATTACGAGGTTCTTCTTGAACCCAAATGATTTCTTCTAAGTTTTTAAATCGTTTAATAATAGATTGAACTTTCTCAGCAGGGAATGGGTACAATTGCTCGATACGAACGACATGAACTTCGTCTAAGTTGTACTCATGTTTACCAGACTCGATTTCTGCTGCTAAGTCAATCGCCATTTTACCTGTGCTTAAAACAAGACGTTTTACTTTATTTGGTTTCGTGCCAAGGTTTTCTTGTTCTAAAGCAGGTTGGAAACGTCCTTCGCTTAACTGACTAGCAGTTGAAAGCGTAAGTGGGTGACGTAATAAACTCTTCGGCGTCATCAGTACTAATGGTCGAACAGCTTCTGTTCCTAAGATAGATGCTTGACGACGCAGGATATGGAAGTACTGTGCCGCGCTCGTTAAGTTTGCAACTGTCCAGTTATTCTCAGCAGCTAACTGTAAGAAACGCTCTGGACGTGCACTAGAGTGCTCTGGTCCTTGACCTTCATAACCGTGTGGTAATAGAAGAACTAAACCAGATTTTTGACCCCATTTTGCTCTTCCAGCTGAAACATATTGATCAAATAATGCTTGCGCAGTATTTGAAAAGTCACCATATTGCGCTTCCCACATAACAAGAGTTTCTGGAGCGAATACGTTATAACCATATTCGTAACCAACAACAGCAGCCTCTGATAACGGACTGTTATGAACAGAGAATGATGCATTAATGTTTGGTAAGCGATGTAATGGTGAATATGTTTCATTTGTATCAGTATCGTGTAATACGATATGACGGTGCGCAAATGTACCACGCTGTGAATCTTGACCAGTTAAACGAATTGGCGTACCTTCTTGTAAAATAGAAGCGAATGCTAATGACTCAGCAAGTGCCCATTCAATTTTACCGTTCTCTTCTAAAGCATCTTTACGGCGCTCAAGAATTTTCTTCACTTTCGGATATACGTTAAAGCCTTCTGGCCAAGATAGTAGACCTTCATTAATTGCACGAAGTGAGTCAATCTCAACACCAGTATCAATTGGTTGAATGCCTTTTGCAACAACATCTGGCACTTTAACGTGAATTGTTGCATCGCTCGTATCAGCTGGCGGTACTTGTGCATAATCGGATTTTAATTGTTCTTGCGTAAACTGAGTAATTGTTTCAACCTCATCTGCATTTAGAACACCAGCAGCTTGTAATTGATCTGCATAAATTGCTCTTACAGTTGGGTGATTTTTAATTTTTTTGTACACTTGTGGTTGCGTAACCGCTGGGTCATCCATTTCGTTATGACCATATCGACGGTAACCGATTAAATCGATTAAGAAGTCTTTTTTGAACAACATGCGATATTGAATCGCAAGGTTAGCAGCTGCAAGACAAGCTTCTGGATCATCAGCGTTCACGTGAACAATCGGAATATCGAAACCTTTTGCAAGGTCACTTGAATATTTCGTAGAACGAGAATCATAGCTATCAGTTGTAAAACCAACTGCATTGTTTGCGATAACATGAATCGTTCCGCCTGTTTGATACGCGTTCAATCTGCTTAAGTTGAGCGTTTCAGATACAATACCTTGACCAGGGAATGCAGCATCACCATGAACTAAAATTACGAATGATTTTGAAATATCTTGATCTGGAAGACCAGATTTTTTACGATTCTCTTGAGCAGCACGTGCGAAACCTTCTACTACAGGATTCACGAACTCAAGATGACTCGGGTTATTTGCTAATGTCACGCGAGTGCTAACTTCTTCGTTACTAACGACTTGTTCTCTACCTAGGTGGTATTTTACGTCGCCAGTCCAGCCAGAATTGGCTACTGCGCCTTCTATTTTTGCATGTTTGAACTCAGCAAACATGTGACTATATGGTTTTTCTAATACGTGAGCAAGTACGCTTAGACGACCGCGGTGAGCCATACCAATCATGACATCCTCTACACCGTTCTTAGCACCTTCTAGAACAATTTCATCTAAAACAGGCACAAGCATATCAACGCCCTCGATAGAGAAACGTTTTTGCCCAACGAATGTTTTATGCAAGAATTGCTCGAAACCTTCAACAGCTGTTAAACGTTTTAAAAGAGCAGTTCGTTTTTTATTTGATAGTGGTTGACGCAATGAATTTGATTCCACCATTTGATGCAACCACGTGCGTTCTTCACTATCTTGTATATGAGAAAATTCATAAGCTAAAGATTTTGTATAAACGTCTTTTAATCTATGAATTACATCAAGTGCAGTGTGAATACCTTCTGGTGCATCTTGCCATACTGTTTTCGCTGGAATCGCTTTCAAGTCAGCATCGCTCAGTTCGTTCATTGCTTTCTCAAGAAGAGATTGTCCATTTGCAGCATCTTCCATCGGGTTGATGTGAGCCAACGTGTGCCCGAAAGAACGAATCTGCTCAACAAGTTGAACGACTTTAAGAATTTTTTCAATGTTACCTGTGTTTTGAGGAGAAAAATGTGTTGCTGTGTTGTCCCCTGTTACGACATCATCTTGAAACGAAGGAGCTCCAAAAATTTCAAAAAGCTCTTGTAATTCCGGATCAACAGAACCTGCTCCAGTTACGTAAAGATCATACTGTTCAATCACATAACCAAGGTTCGGACCGTGGAACTTGGCCCAAGGGTTTGTCGTTGTATTCTTCCTCGTCATTTGTTTAAACCTCCCAATGCATATAATCCTTTTCCATACAAAAGGTGCATTTTGCTCTTTTCAATAATTGATGAACCAATAATCAATGTAAATGTTTTCTTTACTCTTATGTTATTACAATAATTTACATAATACCAAACACTATTACTTATCTGTTTTGTAAAAAAACATTCACAATAACTTATCACCCAAGTTAATCTTTCACTTTATAAAGTAATTTTACAGAAAAATGGGGTGGATATATTTGGTATACCTACATTGAAAACTAGAATTGTTACATGTAAATATAAGTATAATCATTGGAATGTTTTGATAAAAGTTGATTCGAATTATGTATATTGAAATAATAAGCGCTTTCATAGATATTATACAACAATATAACGGAATATAGTATAAAAAATAAAAAATTATGAATTTACCATAAACTTTATTTCGATAGTGTTAAATATCGAAAGGAAAATGAAGGATTTCTACAAAAAAAGTGGTTAAACATAAAAAATGCTTTATAACCCGTTAGTTTCTATAAATATGCCAAAAAACACCGTAAAACAAATAACACATTGCATCTAATAAAGCAGAGAATGAAATATTTTAAAAGGATAAAACAAATATGAAGATATTAAATTTTTAAAAAAGTGAGGAGGAAATATAGTAACGATTACATACAGTGTTCCATGTTTTATTACAAAATAGACGTGCTGAAATCGAACAAGTTTCTTCTATATAAATAGAACGAAAACTGATTGAAATAAATGTAAAGGAACCTTGACGTAAAGTTTACTTTACATATATACTCGATATATGGAAGGAGGGAGAAATTTCCTTGGAAAATAAAATGGTCGAATACCGAAAGAAATTTGGACTATCTCAAGAAAAACTGGCTGAGAAACTCGGGGTTTCCAGACAAACCATTATCTCAATTGAAAAAGGGAAATACGATCCATCACTTCCGCTAGCATTTGAAATAGCAAAAACATTTCAGACAACGATAGAACATGTATTTATTTATGAAGGAAAAGAAGGGGAGGAGTAAGAATGAACTATTCACAAAAGTACTTTGTAATCATGGGAATTATCTTTCTATTTATGAGTGGATTTATGATATTAACAGGTATAATGACGCATTCTGCACCACCAGCTATAACGTATCCATTGCTTGGGATGATGATTATGAGTTTCTGTCTAAGCTACTTACACCCGCAATTTAAAGAAAAAGACGAGCGAATGAAACTCATTCGTTATAAAGGAATGTTTGTAACCTTTTTTGCATTAACAGCATAGTATCTTCTTTTCTCTATCGGCTTAAACTTAAAAATACTTACACTATCTGCTACTGAATTATTGAATATACTTATGGCACTTACAATGAGCACCGTCTTTATCTCATTTGTTGTTTTGGCAAAAAGATATTAAGATGGAAGAGAGAAAGGAAGATTAATATATGCAAATGATGTATGCTTTTGGCATTGGGCTTGTATTATTTTTAGCAGTATTCTTATTTATTCGTAAAGACGTTCAAGGTGGGACATTAACGAAGCGAGGATTTTATAAATTAATCGGCTGTTTAGTTGTTATGCTTATAGCGATTATTGTAATGATCGTATTAATTAATCAGTCACTATAGAATGTAAAAACGGAACTTTACTTCGGTAAGGTTTTTCTTTATTGTTAAACCTAAAAATTACCGCTAAATCCATTTACTGTAAATAAATTGTGTTATATAATCCAATGAACTGATAGATAAGGAGTGTAGTATATGAATAAAAAAACTATCTTCTATTTATTAACTTGTATACTACTTGTAGCTAGTACTACTTATATAATATGTAACAAAAGAGAACAAGTGCCACCTATATTAGTATGGGACGAACAAGAATACTATGTTACGAATGAACCTGCCAAAGTAGAAGAAGTTGGGCAAAAACTTGGCGAAGTAACAAAGAAAATTAAAACAAGTAAAAACCCTACTAAAAATAGAGAATCTAATACATTACAAGAGAAAACAGAAGTGTTTACAATGATTGAGGAAGAAAAAAGTGAATATCCGCCTTTAATCATAGAGGAAGCTTATAGTGATGAATATAGGGTAGTGAGGCCGATGTTGAAGCAAGTATTATGATGAAAAGGGGATTCATATGCAGAAAGAAACTGCGTATCTATGGTTGTTAAGAAAAACTTTTTCCTTTGCTTTATTTTGCCTCCTATCGGTGCATTTTACATTGTAATGAATAGAGGGGCACTACAAAAGAGAGACTTCATTTTATATTTATTATTTGCTGCTATTAATATATCACTTTGGTTATCGCTTATGATCTTTGATCGGACTATATGGATGGTAGTAGGGAACAGAAAATGTGGTTCATTTGTGCTACGGATACAGATTGATAGAAGAGAGGCCTTGTAGGAATGCTGCAAGGCTCTTTATATTTTTGGGAATTAATAGAAAATTAATCATATAAATGCTATACTAAAAAATGTTTGTAATGTCAGTTTCATAATATTGTATGATACTGACTTACTAGAAAAGATAATGAGGAGAATGAGCGTGCAAAAGATAAAGAGATTATTGCTATTAATGATGGTAGTAGGATTAACAGCGGTTGTTTTAGCAGGGTGTGCAAATCCGAAAGATACTACAGAAGAATTTTTAACAGCGATACAAAAAGGTGATGTAGAAAAGGCTCGTACATTTGTTGAGAGTGACAAGGAATTTAATAAACTAAATGAAAAAACAGATGATGCTGAGGCAAAAGCAATGCTAAGTGCAATTACAAAGAACTTTAAATTTGAAAAGCTAGAAGAAGTATCGAAAAAGGATGACAAAGCAGAAGTGAAAGTGAAAATTACATCTGCTGATCTATCCGTTGCTGTAACAAAAGCAGTGGGAGAAGTTATGCCAATGGCCTTCGCTAGCGCATTTAGCGAAGACAAAGAACAATCTGAAAAAGCGATTGAAAAAACAATGACCTCAACTATCATCAAAAACTTAACGGATAAAGATGCAGCAATGGCAACTCGCGAAGTTACATTGAACTTAAAGAAAGACAAAGATGGCGACTATAAAATCGTTGCTGACGATAACTTGAAAGAAGTATTGTTTGCCAATGCAAAGTCTTTGGAGAAGATGTTTGGTGGGAAGTAATTGAATTAGATAAAAAAGAGACACCATATCACGTAGAAGGTTGATATGGTGTCTCTTTTTTATGAACCTGGAGAGGTTTGAACTCACGAAATTAATTATATAAATTAGATATTATGTTTTTTTGAATTCAAGACATAAAGCTAGTTGTAACAGAGGAGGTACTGTATTCTATGTTTTCTTATGCGGATCCTGTAACGTAGAAAGGTAAAATTTCTGGACCAGATTTTAATTAGTGTTCCTTCAGCTTTAATGAGGAGGTGTACGAAGATGTTGTGACTATGCCTGCTGGATACTATTAATTGTGAAGTTAAATAAGACAACAATTTATTAGAGGAAGATTAGTTAGTTTAAGTATCAGATTTAGGTGTTTAACAGGGGTACTAATTAATTTCAGTTCTTCCATGAAAAATTATAGAAAAAGTATGGATAAACAAATTCTTGTTTTAAGTGAATTTTGTAAATGTGGGGGCTGCTTTAAATAAAGATGGTCAAACACTATGTAAATAATTGAGAGTATTAAAATATGCAGAATTGCATATTAAATATTTAAAATCTTATGCTAACCTTATAATGCGAAATATAACATTTGTTGGTAATGATTCGTTTTTGAAAGATAAAAAATGAATCATTACAGTGGTATACAATTCACTGTCCTATAGCATAAACGATAATAACGAAAGCTATTTGAAGTCCTTTGAAGGAAATAAGTTATTAAAAAAGATTCCATATAGAAAATTTGTTGAAATTTCAGATGTAACAAATGTCATTTTATTTTTAATGTCTGATAAAAGCGATGCCATTAGAGGGCAAAATATTGTGGTTGACTATGGATATACAATTGTATAAATAAATCATCTTGGGAATTAAGGGTGTGGATAATGAGTTTACTAATTAAAGATTTAACAAAGAAATTTGACGAGCATGTTGCAGTGAATAATTTGAATATCGAGATACCAAAAGGTGAAATATTTGGATTCTTGGGCGGGAATGGAGCAGGTAAAACGACTACATTTCGAATGATACTTGGACTTTTATCGAAATCAAGTGGGACCATTTCATGGAATGGTAAACCTATAAATTATGGTGTTACAGATAAAATTGGGTATTTACCAGAAGAACGTGGTCTTTATGCGAAAATGACTGTCAAAGAACAAGTTAACTTTTTTGCAAAACTAAAGAACATGAAAAGTAAAGATGCAGAAAAAGAACTTCACTATTGGCTGGAGCGTTTTAATATTACTGAGCATCTGAACAAAAAGGTAGGAGAACTTTCTAAAGGGAATCAGCAAAAAATCCAGCTGATAACAGCGATTATACATAAGCCTGAACTCTTAATTTTAGATGAACCATTTAGTGGTTTAGACCCAGTAAATGTTGAAATGTTAAAAGACGCTGTTCTTGATATGCAAAAACAAGGGTCGTCAATTCTTTTTAGTTCACATCGTATGGAACATGTGGAAGAGTTATGCCAACACATTTGTATTATGCACAAAGGTGTACCTGTTGTTCAGGGTGACATTGCCAAAATTAAAAGTGATTTTGGTAAAAAGAACGTTGTAATCGTTGGCGATCATGACTTTGACCATTTGAAAGAAATAAAAGGTGTAGAAAGTATGAAGAAACGTAAAAATGCAGTTACTCTTAAAATTTCATATGAAGAAGTGTCACATGTTTTATTTAAAGAGATAACAAAATTAGGGTATGTTAAAAAGTTTGCAGTAGAAGAGCCTACATTAAATGATATCTTTATTGCGAAAGTAGGTGCACAAAATGAGTAGTTTCTGGACAATTTTTTTACAAAACTATAAATCTAAAGTGAAATCAAAATCATATTTTGCTATTACAATAATAGTTTCTATGTTAATTATAGGATTGGTGAATTTTGACAAGATTTATAACTTGTTTGCAGGTAACGAGGACGATCAAGTTGTTGTTGTTACAGAAAAAGAAGAATTATATTCAACCATTCATCAAGTGTTTAAAAATGTCGATAGTAAGATACAAGTTAAACGTAGCACGGATAAACAAAAAGCAGAATCAGGTGTTAAAAATGGTGATTATACATATGCAATCGTTGTAGAGGAATTGAATAATAAACAATTAAAGGCTACGTATATAACTGAGACGGATGTAAATCAGCAAGATGTTAGCAAGGTTCAAACGATTTTATCTCAAATACAATCTTCTAACTTCGCCCAGCAATTGAATCTATCGCAAGATGAATTAAAGGTGTTAACAACGCCAGTAGAAATTCATACCAAAACGGTTTCAGATAAGGTTAAAGATGGAGAACATACTGAGGGTGTAGGGATTTTAATTAATGTCTTTATCATGCTAAATTATCTAATGATATTAATGTATGCTGCACAATTAGCAACAGATGTTGCAACAGAGAAATCTTCTCGTGTTATGGAGTTAGTTGTTTCAAGTATTTCGCCTACCAAACATTTATATGCGAAGCTATTCTCGACATTATTGGCTGGTATTACGCAAATCATAATTTGGGGCTTGGTCGCAACTGTTGGATATAAAACAGCAATTAATGATTCGAAAAATGATATTTTAAATAGTATTGATTTAAATTCTGTTGCTCCAACTCTAGTGTTTTATGGGATTCTATTCTTCACATTAGGATTCTTATTATATGGCTCATTATCTTGTCTATTTGGCTCTATCATTACGCGTATAGAGGAATCTTCTCAAGCTGTTATGCCGCTGATGTTTATGTTACTTGCTGCTTTGTATATCGCAATTTATGGAATGTCAAATCCAAGCAGCATGGTTGTTACCATTACTAGTTATGTACCTTTCTTTACTCCTATAGTTATGCTTGTACGAATTGGATTCCTTAATATCCCAGTATGGGAGATTGCGCTAGCATTAGGGATTCTAATCGCAACAATATGTATAATGATTGGTTTAACGAGTCGTGTTTACCGCGGTGGCGTATTAATATATGGTAAAGGTGCATTTAGTAATATCAAAAAGGCAATCAAGTTAGGGCAAAAATAGGATTCGTCTATTCATTTTTAAACTTAAATTTACAAAGATCTGCATAGTTAAACTGTGTAGATCTTTTTTTGTTGAGAAATTTATATAAATAAATATAAAAATTGCCGTATTAGGCTATTTTTCAAAGAGAATTTTAAAAAGCTCTCAAAAGAGAGTAAAGAATCGAGTTCTAGCGAACAACGCAGAGCGATGATTAATATAATTTATGTCTTTCTCCAAAATGGAGAAAAGAAGTAGGGAAAAAATTTAGTTTTAATAATAATCATTTATTTGCTACATAAAGAAAACCCCTTGACTATCAAGGGGTTTTTCATATGATCCCGGAGAGGCTCGAACTCACGACCTCCACCCTGTCAAGGTGGCGCTCTCCCTGCTGAGCTACGGGATCCCAACTATAAATGTTACCATCAGCAATGTGTTTTCATTTCATTCGTGTAATCGGAGGATTTGTATAATCTGTTGAATATTGTAACATTTGATGTATTCCTATAATAGCAACAAACTTTAGTAGTGTAAAGATGTAATTTTCTGAATATTATTATTCCAATTTTTATATAAAAAAATAAGCCCCGAAGAGCTTATTTTAATAATAATATCACCGCAATTATCAATGATATTATCAAAAATAAAATCATAAATAATGGAACTCAGTCATGAGCTATCGCCCTGTAACTGTCATTCCTGCTGTGTAAATTGTATCAATAGAACCGTCAGCGTCTTTTATTTCGACTTTATAACGATATGTTCCATCCTCATAAATATCATCGCCATATCCTGTGAAAGTTGCAATTTCATCATTGCTTCCAGCTGGGACCCATTGATTTTGCCAACGGAAGTTGGTTTCAAATTCTCCCCATCTATCGCCATATTTCTTTTCAAGGCTGACATTGTAATGAATTTCTTCCGCTCGGTCATTTGTAATTCTTGCAATTACGCTGTTACCAAAAGTAACTTGTGTAGAGTGTACCTGAACTGTAACACCGTTCACCGTTTCGCTAGGACCACAAATATAACGACAGAACTCGCTTGCTCCGTCAGCATGTGCCTTCGGTGTATCAATGTTCATAGCTGTTAAACCACCTAAAGCTAAAGCTCCTGTTAATAATACTTTACCAAATGTTTTCACTTGAAATTCCCCCTAAGTATATTCTCAATTCGTTCCATAGATATCACATTAAGTAGTTTTATAACATTAATCTAATCGAACGCTTTTTTCCTCGAGTGTATTCGCTATGAATCTTTCATCTTGTAGTAATCTAACCTCTACATATAATTTCATAGTTTTGATTCCATATATGTATCATGATTTACATAGAGCAAATCTGTTAATACGTTTTGGTTATTTACTTATCACACTGCTTTTTATTACCTTTTATTGGTAAAACATTGATTTTATTATATACCATTATTATCTATTTACAAGAGAAAATCATACTGTATGCAAAAATGCATAATAAAAACCACTGCTTGTATTCTGAATTACAGAATACAAGCGGTGCTGAGTTTCAATTAATATTTGATTGGAACCTAATGCTAATTTTTTATGTTTAACAGTATACATATATCACTGTTTTTTAGTCATAATTGATAAACCTTGTTCAGAGGACGCTATTCCTGCTGGGCTACGGAATCTTCAAAAGGGAAAGTATAAGCGATTATGCTAGTAATGTATGAAGGGATAATGATAAGAAGAAAATCCAGTGAAAAGTAGTTTTTGAATGTAGCCGTTATATTATTTCCGGTATTTATCTAAAGGATTTTCATCGCTTAAATCAACAATTAAAGGGCATAAAAATAACAGTGGTAAAGCAGCGTTAGCTTGATGAAAAGTATCATTAGACATATATTGTCTTCCAAAACAATACGGACAATCTTTTTCAAATGTTATGAGAAGCGACCATACGTCTTTTACTTTCCACTTCGTTTTACAATACGTACAACGCGCCATTGAGTTCCTCCTCATTTTAAGGTGTTTTCTAATATATTCTACTTTATTGTACGAAAGTCATTTGAATTTGATGTGGCAAATTTCTGCGTTCTCTTTAATAAGTGGACTAGTTAAATCTCTACTATTCCAAACAAGAGCAACGTTTGCTTTTTGTTTTAAAATTCGTTGGCATTCAATTTTGAAAGCCTCTTTATCAAACCAATGAAATGCTTGGGCAACAGTTACTAAATCTACACTATTTTCTTTTAAAGTGGTATTTTCAGCAGTTGCTTTTATGGATTGAAAACGAGAATATAGTTTTAACGATTGCTCAGCCATCTTCCTCATATCATTATTTGGCTCAACTCCAATAACATGTAAACCACTTTCAAGCAGCTGGCGGCTAAATATCCCCGTACCCGTACCTGAACCAATATCAGCTACAATCGGATTTCCTTTCAGTTGGTTAGCTGAAAGTAAGTAATCAATATATTCATTAGGATAACTAGGACGATATTGTGCATATATATCGGCCCTGTCAGTAAAATTTTCTGTTGTTTTCACAGTACTACCTTCTTTCTTACAATATTATGTACAGAAATAGAAATTAAATATGAATTTCGGCATCAGTCTCTAAGTCTACCACTTAAGAGTCCAGCTAAATAGAAAGCCTCAGTTTCTTTATTCAAATATCCTTCATCCGTTTAGTATACTATTTTAGATAATATCTTCCAAAAGGCTATAATGGCTTACTTAAATAAATCCACATAACTGTATGTTTTTATGAATTTATTTAATAATTTATGAGCAATTATATGTCGTATTACGTTTACGTAGGTAAGAGATTTTCATTTTTGCTATTTAAATTGGCCAATATATCCTTTTTACAATTTACTGAAAATCATGTATAACAGAGATACAAGATTATTTTATAAATATTCAGGAGTAGAGGGAGAAAAGTTGTAATGGTAAGAAAAACGTTCAAGATGCGCGTGTCTAGAAATAGAACGATTTCGATTAATGGATCGATTCTTGATGTGGATGTTACACATGATGAATTTTTACAAGAGTTTGTTGAGTGGGTTGATTCTAAAGGTTGGTCGTTTATGGGGATAACGGATGAGATTACGCCCGAGGAAGCTAGTCAAAAGTTAATAGATTCGTTGATTGATGAGAAGGATAAGAAAGAGTAATTCCTTCTTATTTTTATTGTATATTTATGTTCTTTATCGTAAAAATATGATATAGTAAAAAATAGTGAAAATTCTTCCAGTTTAATACAAATTACATATGATTGGTAGATATATTATTTTGTTAAGGGATTAAATGGAAAAGGGAGAGTCATATGGTAAATTTTAAGAAAATTTTGGTTTTTATTACAGTTATTTGTTTGTTTTTGTTGACACCTATGACATTGCGTGCTGAGACGAATATTGGAGTAAATCCAGAACAAGTTGCACCACCACCTGCGGAAGGACCAAATGTTTTTAGTCAGTTTGCAACGACAATTGATGCGAAAACAGGAGATGTTTTGTATGACAAAAACGCATATCACCGCGCATATCCTGCTAGTACGACGAAAGTGTTAACAGCGATTCTACTCATGGAGCATACAAAGCCAGAGGATCAATTTACATTTTCACAATTAGCATTAGATCAAGAGAAGAGTAATTATCAAATTGAGTTTCAACCTGGAGAGACAATTAATAGAAATACTGCGCTTATGATTTTAATGGTGCTGAGTGCGAATGATGTGTCGTATGCGATTGCGGAGCGGATTGGCGGGAGTGTTGAAAATTTCGCCAATATGATGAATGAGAAAGCGAAGCAATTAGGAGCGAGAGATAGTCACTTTGTAACACCGAATGGATTGCATGATCCGAATCATTATACGACGCCATATGATATGGCTATGATTACGAAAGGTGTGCAAAATTATCCTGAAATTTTACAAGCGATGAATACGAAAAGAACGACAGTTAAGACGTCTAGGCAGACGGTGTCTATTTTTAATAAATCTAATTTTTTTGAAAATCCATATAGCATTGGCGGTAAGACAGGGTTTACGAATGAAGCGCGTAATACACTTGTTTTATTAAATGAGAAAGATGGAAATCGTATTATAAATGTAGTAATGGCTTCTCAAAGACCTGAAATTTATGAAGATTTGAAGCAGATGGCGGACTATTCTTTTGGTCAATTTGTGAAGCAAACTGTACTAGATAAACATAGTTGGCATCAAAAAACAACATATTTAAATAAAGATATTAATAGTGAACTTGAAAAAAGTGCAGAACTTATGCTTAAGAAAGATGAAGGGAAAAATGTGAAAACTATTTTCCGGGCAGCTTCATTAGATAAAGAATCTTTGTATCATAAAGGAATTCATCGTGGTGAGGTAGTTGGTGCAGTTGATATTACGAAAAATAATCAAACAATTGCGACGGTAAATGTTCTTTCAACAGAAGATGTCACTTTTGCGATGCCTAAAAAAGATACAATTGTATCAGAAGAAAAAGAGCCAAATGTGAAAGTAATAAGTGTTGGGGTAGGCGCACTTGTACTATTTGGAGCCATTTTATATGTAGTGCTACGCCGAAATACAAAAGGAATGAAAACAGAAGAAAAATAACGTATTAGTAAAAAAGGCTGTGGAGATTTTATCACAGTCTTTTTCTATGCTAAAAATACTTTTAACTAATAATTGTAAATTTTCTTATTGCAATAACTTAAAGTTCGTTATATCATTTACTTGTGTTCTTGTTAAAGAACAAAATGAACATTGCATACTTCAAATAATATAAAACAACGGAGAGGGAGAGAGACGATGAAATTAATTTGGAAGGTAATTAGCAACGCGATCTCATTTGTTTTATTTGCATTGATGGTTTTTTTAGCTTTTGTAGTTATTTCTTCAAAAGCGAGCGGTGGTGATCCGACAGTGATGGGATATCAATTTAAGAGCGTTCTTTCAGGATCAATGGAGCCGACGTTTTTAACAGGATCAATCATTGCAATAGAACCAAACAAAGATGGTTCTAAATATCAAAAAGGTGATGTTATTACCTTTAAAGAGAAAGATCAAAAAATTATCACTCACCGTATTATCGGTGTGAAAGATACAAATGGAAAAGTAATGTATGAAACAAAAGGGGATAACAACAACGGACCAGATTTAGAGCCAGTACTTGCAGAAAATGTAGTTGGAAAGTATGCAGATATTACAGTTCCGTACGTTGGTTATTTACTGAATTATGCGAATTCAAAAGTGGGAGCAGCATTACTTCTTATTATTCCAGGAGTCTTTTTACTTGGTTATTCCGCGATTTCTATTTTTGGGGCTATTCGTAGCATTGACGGAGAAAAGAAAGATAAAAAAGTAGAACAATCCGTCTAGTTCGTTTGGTTATACTTTCCGTTTAGGAAGTTAACAAATATATATTAAGGGGATATGGACATGACTTTAAAGAAAAAATTAGGAATGGGTATTACATCAGCAGTACTAGGAGCAGCGTTAGTTGGTGGAGGAACATTTGCGTTTTTCAGTGATAAAGAAGTGTCAAACAATACATTTGCGGCTGGGACACTGGATTTAGCATTAAATCCATCAACAGTTGTTAACGTATCGAATTTAAAACCTGGGGATACAATTGAAAAAGAATTTAAACTAGAAAATAAAGGCTCTTTAGATATTAAAAAGGTTCTACTGAAAACAGATTATAATGTAGAAGATGT
>NZ_JAKUFY010000036.1:0-53644 GCF_022663675.1 Bacillus cereus group sp. BfR-BA-01355 | reverse complement strand
TACGAAACGGATTAAGGCAAAATTAAAAATGAGCCCGATACAATACCGGACTCACTTTTATCAAGCTGCCTAATGAAATAACCGTGTCTAACTTTTAGGGGTCACTTCATTTTTATTTTGTAGGAATGAAGAAAACAGATATAGCTGCGATAAGACCTGCAAAGGAGAATAAGTAAAAATTCCATGATAAGTCATATTGCATTGTCATAATAATACCGACGAGAATAGGGCCAGCAATTGCACCAACTCGGCCAAGCCCCAATCCCCAGCCTAAGGAGGTAGCTCGGATATGTGATGGGAAGTATTGTGTTACATATGCATTTAATATTTGAGTAATACCGACCGATCCAATACCAGCAAGGCCAATTAAAAGATAAATGATTGTAACAGATGGTTTGATTGTTAATAGTCCGATACATATGGCTGCCATAAGATAAGAGATGCTAATAACAATTTTTGCTCCTATACGATCAGCAATTGCTCCAGCGAATAATGCGCCGATAGCTGCGGTAATATTTAACATAAGTAGAAATGACAGACTAGACCCAAGAGGATATCCTGCCTGGCGCATCATCTGTGGTAACCAAGTGTTTAAACCATATATTAAAAACATTCCCATCATATAAGTGATCCAAAAAAGTAGCGTTGCTTTTATGTATTCTTTTGAGAATAAAGTAAAAAATCCATTTTTCTTTCGTATAGTAGATGGGTCTTGATGAGTTTTATCTTTTACATGAAATTCAATTTGAAAACGATTAAGAATTTGGTTCACTTCTTCTTGGCGATTACGTGATAATAAAAATTGAATGGACTCAGGTAAATAGCGAATAATGAAAGGAATGAGGAGTAGTGGAATCATTCCGATACCAAACATAATTCTCCATCCGAAATCTTCTAACATAAGCATGGACAAAATAGCACCTAACACGATACCTAAAGGATAGCCAGTAAACATAAGAGCATAAATAAAAGATTGCCTTTTTTTTGGTGAATATTCAACAGTAAGTGCTGAAGCTGTTGGGATAACACCGCCTAATCCGATTCCTCCTATAAATCGAGATAATCCAAATAACTCAGGAGAAGGAGCGATAGCCGCTAAACCCATTGTGATAGAAAAAAGTGCTAAACAGCATATAAGCGTCCATTTACGTCCAATTAGATCTGTAATCGTTCCAACTAGAATAGCCCCAATAAACATCCCAAATAAAGCATAGCTTGCAATTGTACCAGCGTGCGCTGGTGATAGCGCCCAGCTTTTGTCTTCTAGGAGCTTTGGTAGAACGGCACCGTAAATACCTAAATCATATCCATCAGCTAAAATGGCTAGCCAACAAATAAAAACAACAAGTTTTGTAATAGAGCTTGAAAAGATAGTTTCTGTAGATTCTAGATGAGGTGGAGCTGAAGGTTGCATAATATTCACCCCTTTTAATTTGTAGATGAATATATTATTTTATTTAATGTTAATATTTTCCTCCTCAGTGTCGAAATTTATCTGAAAAAGTTTTATTACAAATAAAGAAGTTCAACAGAATTACTGCTGAACTTCTTTATTTGTTTACTCATTATCAACTCGTTTTAACGGTTGATCTGCTGGACCTTCAATAACGTCCCCCTCAATAGAAAAACGAGAACCATGGCAAGGGCAATCCCAAGTACAATCACCATTATTCCATTCAACTTCACAGCCGAGATGTGTACAAGTTGTATCGACGATATGTAATTTTCCTTCTTTGTCCTTATAAGCACCTGCTCGTTTACCGTTAACATGTACGACAGATCCTTCACCAACTTCGAGATCTTCTGGCTTACGTAATGCGGTTTCGATCTTTCCTTCAATTAAATGTTTCGCAACATCAATGTTCTGGGAGAGGAACGTTTTTATATCTGGATTTGCATGGAAGCGTGATGGTGCATACAGTTCTTTATAGGGACTGTGGACTTTTAGGATGGAGTCCTTCAGTAGCTGAGCGGCAGCAGTTCCAGTTGTCATTCCCCATTTGCGATATCCAGTTGCAACAAATATATTTGGATTTCTTTCGTTAATATGTCCGATATAAGGAAGCTTATCTAGAGTGATTAAATCTTGTGCTGACCATCTATAAGGAACTTCGTCTATTCCAAAAGTTGCTTCAGCAAAAGAATAGAGTGCTTCATAATGAAGCATCGTATTTATTCCTTGTCCTGTTTTATGACTTTCTCCGCCAATTAAAATTAATTTCTCTCCATTGTTTGTTATATAGCGTAAGGAGCGCTTTGGATCATCAATACTTAAATACATGCCACCTGGATAATCCGTTTTGGCTTTTATTGCAAGAGCGTAGGAGCGTTCTGCGTACATTCGCGTAAAGAAAAAGCTATTCGCATCATAAAAAGGAAAATGTGAACAAGAGACAACATATTCACAAGTGATATGATGGCCCTCTTTTGTAATTATTTGTGGATAATCTCCCTTTTCCACATCCATAGCTGTTGTTTGTTCGTAGACCTTTCCACCCATCTCCACAAACTTTTCTAAAAGTGTTTTTAAATAAAGAAGGGGATGGAATTGTGCTTGATTTTTCATGACAAGTGCAGATTGTACTGGAATAGGAATCGATAGAGATTGAACATAATCACAAGGTATATTTAATTTTTGATAAGCTTCATATTCTTTCGATAAATTTCTTAATCCGTTATCAGTAGTTGTATATAAATATGAATCTTCATTTGAGAAATTACAGTCGATTTTATATGTTTGAACAGTTTCGTTTATGAATTGTAGAGCCTGATTATTTGATTCATAGTAAAGCCCGGCCTTTTCTACACCGAAGTGATTTATTAATTCATCATAAATAAGATCATGTTGTGCTGTTACTTTCGCTGTTGTATGCCCAGTCGTCCCGTTTAAAATACGACCAGAATCAATTAAAACAACATCGATGCCTTCTTTTGCAAGTAAATAGGCAGTAGTAATACCTGTAATACCAGCACCGATAATAGCAACTTTCGCCTTTATATTTTCGGATAAACGAGGGAAAGTAGGAAACTGAGTAGATTCAATCCAATAAGATAGCGGCAGTTGTGGAAATGTATCACTTGTCATTGCTGAAACCTCCTGATTTTAGAACAATTTTCCTTTTAATATTTCCATATTATATGAAATTCATGTGTGTTGTTTTAGAAGAAGTCTATTTTTATTAAAAGAGGTTATAAATTATTTTAATATAATTAATTAGGTGGGGCATTATGAAGAAGTAGGATTTATATAAAACTAAATTCAAGTGATTCTGTTTGTTGATTACATAGAGATTTATTGAATGAGATAGGGTCTATGGCGTTTAAGAAAATGTCTATAGATAGTGGGTAAATCCTTATGGAATCTATACATTTTCTTTAGTGAAATAAAGTATGATTATAAAAATATAACCAACTTTTATTACTAGGTCATAAAAGTTGTTGACAATATAGAAATTCTATTGTTATGATTCATCATGTGGAAAGGTTGATAGAGAGTAAAAAGAGAAATGTTTTTCATTGATAATAAAAGCGAAAAATAAGTGACGATAGAGTGAGTATATTTTCCTTATAATACATGCTTTTTGGATCATTTAGTAAAATCAATCTGGAAGCAAGAATTGATATATGTAAGTTGCGCAAGGCGCGGCATAAGAAAGGGGCAAAAGGATGAAGGAGCTTCATACATTTGGGTGGTATGCAGCACGTGTATCACCACATTTGCCGAAAAAAGCATTTAAACCAGTGCCTACTCGTTTATTTGGTGGATTGGCTTATTTGCTTGTGGCATTGTCGGGATTAATATCGATTGGTGTATTTGAATTGAATGTGTGGGCGAATCTAGGAATTGCGATTGTTCTTGGATTATGTTTTGCTTCACTAGGATTTTTAGGGCATGAAATTTTACATGGAACTGTTGTAAGAAAGGCATGGCTTCGTGACTTCTTAGGAGCGATTGCATTTATGCCATTATCAACAGGGCCAAAGCTTTGGAGAAAGTGGCATAATGCAACGCATCATGTTCATACACAGCATGAAGAGAATGATCCGGATGCATGGCCGACACTTGAGAAACTTAAGAAGAGTAAGTTTTTGAGTTGGGTATATCGTATGCCTCTACATGTACGTTCATTCTTTAGTTTTCTGTCACTAACAATTCAATTTACATTGCATTCGACTCGAATGTTCTTTCATTTTATAAAAGAGTTCAAGTCATCCAATCAAAAATCTGTATGGCTTCAACTTCTTTTGCCTTGGACAGTTTGGATTAGTTTATTGTTTATTATGGGACCTGGAAAATGGTTATTTGCATATGTCATTCCGTTGTTAATTGCTAACTTTATTGTAATGGCATATATCGCAACAAATCACCGCTTAAATCCAATTGTTCCAGTAAATGATCCGTTAGCAAACTGCTTATCAGTAACAGTGCCGCGCTGGGTAGACGTTTTGCATTTCAATTTCTCATATCATACAGAACATCATCTGTTCCCTGCTATGAGCTCTAAATACTATCCGTTAGTAAAAGAGAAGATTAAAGAAATGTGGCCGGAACGTTATCACGAAATGCCGATGACAAAAGCATTGGCAGCACTTTGGAATACACCACGTGTGTATTATCACGGAAGTGAATTAGTTGATCCGCATAGAGAGCATTTCTACGGTTCTTTAGGAAATGGCTTAGACCCTCATAATATTTCATATCGTGAGGAACATATAGAAGAAAAAGAGAGTATTAAAAAAATAAATCAGTAAAAATTAATATATTTTTGCAGTGAAAAAGCAAGCCATCTCAGGCTTGCTTTTTCTTATAAAGAAACTTCCTTTTTGTTCTTTTTATTGACTTGGAAGGAGTTAGTTTCTTTTCGTTGTAATCGTTTTTCTAAAAGATTAACAAAATAAGTAAATAGAAGAACAAGTACGAGATAGTATGCACCAACGATTATGTAAGTATCTAATTGTTGGAAGTTACCTGCTGCAATTGATAAACCCGATCCCCATAATTCGGACATTCCTACATAAGCAACAAGTGAAGAATCTTTTAATCCGATAATAAATTGGTTTCCTAGAGGAGGAAGAGACAGACGAAATGCTTGTGGTAATATAATTCGTCGCATAGCTAAAGGATAAGGCATGCCTAAAGAGCGAGCTGCTTCTAATTGTCCTCGGTCAACAGATTGAATAGATCCACGGAAAATTTCCGTAATATATGCACCGTTATGAATTGCTAAAGCGATTGCTCCTGCCCAAAAAGGGGTGAAAACAACAACAGATGTAATTCCAAAATAGAGAATGGCAATTTGAACAATTAAAGGTGTACCACGAATAATAGCAATGTAGACATGAGCGATACTATTTAAAACTTTATTGTTAGAGATTCGAAAGAAAGCGAATAATAATCCAATTAATGAACCGAGTACTAGGGAAGTTAATGTTAATTGTAATGTGACAATAGTAGCTTTTAAGAGTGTGGGATAGGAAGAGATAAAAATTTCAAACATGCGTTTCACCTCATATTGTATAGATTTTAGTAGAGAATGAAATGCCCCACATAAAATGAACACTTAATCAGTGGGGCACTGTTTATGAATCTTTTGAATGGCTAACTTACTTACTTCGTTTTTTCCTCTTCACCAAGAATATTACGTCCGAACCATTTTTTACTGATCTTATCATACGTACCATCTTTAATGATTTCATCTAACGCTTTATTTACTTTCTCAACCATTTCTTTATTATCTTTGCGAATAGCAATTCCCATTTCATCAAGATTTAATGGTTTTCCGGCTTCTTTTATATTCGATTTTCCTTCTTTTATCATACGTAGACCAACCATTTGATCCGTAATTACTGCGTCAACACGCCCAGGCTCTAAATCCATAAGAGCAGTAATATCACTGTCATATTCTGTGATTTGATCTGTATATTTTGCAACAAGATTTTTAAAGGTACTAGCTTTTACAACACCAATTTTCTTACCTTTTAAATCTTCTGGAGAAGAGATAGCGGTATTCTTTTTAGCTACAAAAATTTGGGCGCCAGAGCGATAGTACGGATTTGAGAAACTAACAGCTTTTAAGCGCTCCTCTGTAATTGCCATACTACCCAGTATTACATCATATTTCTTCGCTTGAAGACCTTGAATTAGCGTTTCCCATGGGTTTGTAACTGGCGTAGCCTTCATGTTCATCTTTTTAGCAAGAGCTTCACCGATTTCTACATCAAAACCGACAAGTTTGCCGTCATTTTCTTTATAGTTAAAAGGTTTGTATAATCCACTCATCGCATAGCGAAATTCTTTTTCACCATTTGATGAAGTAGTAGAACTTTCTTTGCTACAAGCTCCTAGTATGAAGGATGTACATAGTGTAATGCTCGCAACAATGGTTAATAGTTTTCTTTTCATAAAACCCCTCCTATATATTGATCATACGGATGGTTTTTTAGTATGTTATTGAAATATTTTATTTGGATGATTAGTTGTGCACCGTATGAATGTATTCCTTTTCGTTTGAAACAGAAGTTACATTATAAAACGTTGCGTAAAAATTGTTTCGCTCGTTCATGTGATGGAGCTGAAAAGAATTGTGCTGGCGGAGCATCTTCTACAATCTTTCCATCGTCCATAAAGATGACGCGATCAGCTACATCTTTTGCGAAATTCATTTCATGAGTAACAATAACCATTGTCATCCCTTCTTCAGCAAGTTCTTTCATAACTTGCAATACTTCTCCAACAAGTTCAGGGTCTAAAGCTGAGGTAGGCTCATCAAATAGCATAATCTTAGGGCTCATTGCAAGAGCTCGTGCAATGGCAATGCGCTGTTTTTGACCACCTGAAAGAAGATGAGGAGTTACATCCGCTTTATCTTGAAGGCCGACTTTTTGGAGAAGTTGATTTCCAATATCCTTTGCATTTGCTTTCTCTAATTTTTTTACGTGAATAGGTGCTTCTATGATGTTTTCTAGTGAGGTCATATGAGGAAAGAGGTTAAAGTGCTGAAAAACCATACCGACATTTTCACGGACTTTATTTAAATTTGAATGCTTTGGATCAATTCGCTCACTTTGTAAGTGGATTTCACCTTCATCGTACATTTCTAAAAAGTTAAGACAGCGAAGTAATGTACTTTTACCAGAACCACTGGCACCAATTAAAACAACAACTTCTTTTTCTTTTACTTCTAAATCAATTCCTTTTAACACATCAAGTGAACCGAATGATTTTACTAGATTTCGAACTTGAATCATACAAAACCCCCAGTTAAAAATATATTTTACAAATGTTGCCCCTTATTTCTGTTATTAGTCATAAATTGTCAGAATCCTTTATTTTTTTCGTGCAATTTGATATTCAAAGAAATAATATTTTTAAAATCTCTATATCCTTCTATAATGAAAATATGGATAATAATATATAGGTAGTATTTATATTGCTTATAAAAAGGGGGAAAGGAAAGATGGAAAAAGAAAGAAAAACATTTTCTTTTGGATTACGTACACAACTTATGCTATTCACTACAGTTTTAGCTTTTATTACATATTCAACAAGTATATTTTTTATTTACGTGATATACGATTATTTTCAAAGTTATGTAAGTCAAACTGTATATAATATTATCGTTATGTTATTAGGGGTAGTATGGTCTGGAATTTTAGCATATGGAGCAGCCGTATTTTTAATTAAACCACTTCGCAAGTTAGAGGAAGCGGCAAGAAAAGCAGCTGAGGGTGATATTCGTGAAGATGTTCCATTACCGAAGACAGATGATGAAATTAAATCTTTAAGTGTTGCATTTAATATGATGTTAGGAAACTTAAGGGGCATGGTAAAAAATATTGATACAACATTTTCGTATACAAATAATCAAGTACAGCAGATTAGAAAACAAACAGGCGAAGCAACGAGACAAGCGCAAGGTGTATCTGAGACACTTGCAGAGATTTCTTCAGGCGCTGAGCAATCAGCGGCATCAATTCAAGCAATTGTTTCTGCTGTTGATACAACGACGTCTATTGCAAGTGAAGTAGAAGAAAAAGCGAAGCAGTCTGATACGTTGTCTTCAGAAATGGTTCAAGCTTTAGGGCATAGTACTCGTGTCTTTACGTCTTTAATTCAAGGTATTCAAACATTGGCAAAAGAAAATGAAAATTCAATGCAAAATGTACAGAAGTTAGAAGAACGAATGAAACAAGTAGAACATATTGTGTCTGTTGTGAGTGCGATTGCTAGCCAAACGAATTTATTAGCACTAAATGCTTCTATTGAGGCAGCTCGCGCAGGAGAGCATGGAAGAGGTTTTGCGGTTGTTGCGGAAGAAGTACGTAAACTTGCTGATGAAAGTGATCATTCTGCAAGAAACATATCGCAGTTATTACGGAATATGCAAGATGAAGTACAACAAGTTGCAATGAAAATGACAGAACAAGTGAAAATAGCTAAAGAAGAGGCGAAAAGTGGGGAAGCTACGGAATTAATTTTAAAAGAAATGTCATCAAGTGTTATGGAAGTAGCCGATGCAACTCAGCAAATCAGTAGTTATATGAATGAACAAGTGAGCCACATTCATCAAACAGGAGCACAAACAAAAGCTGTAGCAGCAATTGCTGAAGAAACGTCAGCCAGTTCGCAAGAAGTGGCGCGTGTGACGCTACAACAGTCTAAAAATATGGTAGTAATCGATCAATTATTAAAGGATTTAGAGAAGCAAGCAACTGATTTGAAACAAACAATTGAACGATTTTCAATGTAAAAGGAAGAACAGAATGCTGTTCTTCTCTTTTTTATTTAGCTTAATTTAATATTTATAGTTAAACTATGAACGTTTCCGCAACATTCTTTTCTGTCCCTTTCGGATGAAAATTATAGCGAGCTATAATATTAAAAGGGGTGTCTTTTATGAAAAAAGAAAAAAGACAACGGTTAATTAAACAATTTGTAAAGGAGTATGAAATAGATAAGCAAGAAAGATTGGTAGAATTGTTAGCAAAAAAAGATGTATTAGTAACACAAGCTACGGTTTCTCGCGATATTCGTGAGTTAAACTTAACGAAGGTACCTTCTCAAGAAGGATTAATGATATATAAAGTTTTCTCAGAAGAGCATTTACAAACTGATATAAAGTTAAAGAAAAAATTACGAGAAGTTGTTGTGAAAATTGATTGTGTAGATCAATTAATGGTTATTAAAACATTACCTGGTAATGCACATGTTATTGGTGTTTTATTTGATGAGTTAGATTGGAAAGAAAAAATAGGATGTATATGTGGAAATGATACATGCCTTATAATTTCACAGTCGAAATCAGATAGGGAGATTATAGAAGAAAGATTAAATTTAATTATTTAGATACAAAAATCCTGTTTTTAATAAAATTAAAAACAGGATTTTTGTTTAAATACGGAAGTTAAATATTCAAAGTATATGCGTAATATATGTATTTTTTACTGAGAAAGCGAGATAGTTTGGTATAAAAATACATATTCGTATGATTTTAAAAAAATAACTTGTTTAATATTTCACAATGATAATGTGGATGCTTTCACAAAGATGAAAGTGCAGAGCATTTATTATGTACTTGTAAGACATCAAACATATTTAAAAGGAGGTACAACAAATGAAACATCCGATACATGTTACTTCAGAAATTGGAGAATTACAAACGGTTTTATTAAAACGACCGGGTAAAGAAGTGGAAAACTTGACGCCAGATTATTTGCAGCAATTATTATTTGACGATATTCCATACTTGCCAATTATTCAAAAAGAGCATGATTATTTTGCACAAACGTTACGCAATCGGGGTGTTGAAGTTCTTTATTTAGAAAAACTAGCTGCTGAGGCGTTAGTAGATAAAAAACTTCGAGAAGAATTTGTTGATCGTATTTTAAAAGAAGGACAGGCCGACGTAAATGTTGCACATCAAACTTTAAAAGAATATTTACTTTCCTTTTCAAATGAAGAATTAATTCAAAAAATTATGGGCGGTGTACGGAAAAGTGAAATTGAAACAAGTAAGAAGACACATTTATATGAATTAATGGAAGATCATTATCCGTTTTACTTAGATCCAATGCCTAATTTATATTTTACTCGTGATCCAGCAGCTAGCGTGGGCGATGGCTTAACGATAAATAAGATGAGAGAACCAGCGCGTAGACGTGAATCATTATTCATGGAGTATATCATCAAATATCATCCAAGATTTGCAAAACATAATGTACCAATCTGGTTAGATCGTGATTATAAATTTCCAATTGAAGGTGGCGACGAGCTAATTTTAAATGAAGAAACAATTGCGATTGGAGTATCTGCTCGTACTTCAGCTAAAGCAATTGAACGTTTAGCTAAAAATCTCTTTAGCCGACAAAATAAAATTAAGAAAGTGTTAGCGATAGAAATTCCAAAATGCCGAGCATTTATGCATTTAGATACAGTATTTACAATGGTTGATTATGACAAGTTTACAATTCATCCAGCCATTCAAGGGCCAAAAGGGAATATGAATATTTATATTTTAGAAAAAGGATCAGATGAGGAAACTCTTAAAATTACACATCGTACTTCTTTAATGGAAGCATTAAAAGAGGTATTAGACTTAAGTGAATTAGTTCTTATTCCATGTGGAGGAGGAGATGTAATTGCTTCTGCTCGTGAACAATGGAATGATGGCTCGAACACATTAGCAATTGCGCCAGGTGTAGTTGTTACATATGATCGCAACTATGTATCTAATACGTTATTACGTGAACACGGTATAGAAGTGATTGAAGTGCTAAGTTCGGAATTATCTCGTGGTCGTGGGGGTCCACGTTGCATGAGTATGCCAATTGTTCGTAAAGATATTTAGTATAAATAACGGAGAAAGTAGGGATGAATTATGTTAATGACTAGACCGAATTTAAAAGGAAGAAGCTTTCTAGCAGAAAAAGATTTTACACAAGAAGAATTGTTATATTTTCTAGATTTGGCAGCAGAATTAAAAGAGAAAAAGAAAAATGGTATTCCGCATCATTATTTAGAAGGTAAAAATGTAGCGCTCTTATTTGAAAAAACTTCTACTCGTACGCGTTGTGCATTTACAGTAGCATGTACAGATTTAGGGGCAAATCCTGAATATTTAGGGAAAGGTGATATTCAACTTGGGAAAAAAGAATCTGTAGAGGATACAGCAAAAGTGTTAGGGCGTATGTTTGACGGAATTGAGTTTCGTGGATTTAATCATGAAACTGTAGAATCTTTAGCACAAAATTCTGGTGTGCCGGTTTGGAATGGATTAACAGATATGTGGCATCCAACACAAACACTAGCAGATTTATTAACAATTAGAGAACATATAGGGAAATTGAAAAATGTGAAGCTCGTTTACGTTGGCGATGGACGAAATAATGTTGCTAATAGCTTACTAGTTGGTGGAGCAATCGTTGGAATGGATGTATGTATTTGTACACCGGAATCTTTATGGCCTGCACAAGAAGTAATTGATTTAGCAAAAAAATATAATGAACAGGTAATGATAACAAGTAATGTGGAAGAAGCTGTTGCGAATGCAGATGTAATTTATACAGATGTATGGGTGTCTATGGGGGAAGAAGAAAAATTTGCTGAACGTGTCGAGTTATTGAAACCTTATCAAGTAAATATGAAAATGATTAAAGCAACAGGGAATGAAAACGTGATTTTCTTACATTGTTTACCTGCATTTCATGATGTTGAAACGATGTATGGCGAAGAAGTTTACGAGAAATATGGGTTGAAAGAAATGGAGGTAACTGACGAAGTATTCCGCAGTAAACATTCAAAAGTATTTGATCAAGCTGAAAATAGAATGCATACAATTAAAGCGGTTATGGCAGCTACTTTAGGAAACATGGAGTAAAGAAGAAAGGGAGTCTTCCTTTCTTCTTTCTCCTCCTTTAGACACTATCATTCACTATTGCTTTTGTATTGTTATTGCAATTTAAGAGAGGTGAGTGGAATGGGTGAAGATAAGAAATTAGGGTTGTTTACACTAACGGCTCTTGTAGTTGGGTCCATGATTGGCGGTGGAGCATTTAATTTAGCGAGTGATATGGCAAAAGGTGCTGGTGCTGGAGCCATTATTATTGGCTGGGTTATAACAGGAATTGGGATGATTGCACTTGGATTATCTTTTCAAAATCTAACTGTAAAACGGCCAGATTTAGATGGTGGTATTTTTAGCTATGCAAAAGCAGGATTTGGTAATTTCATGGGATTTAATAGTGCGTGGGGATACTGGCTATCTGCTTGGCTTGGGAATGTAGCTTACGGTACATTATTGTTTTCTTCATTAGGATATTTCTTCCCAATCTTTGAAGGCGGGCAAAATGTAGCGTCCATTATTGGTGCAAGCGTATTATTATGGTGTGTTCACATGTTAATTTTACGTGGAGTTCAATCAGCAGCACTTGTGAATTTAGTAACTACAATCGCAAAATTAGTACCTGTATTTGTATTTATTGTCATAGGAATCTTCGCGTTTCATATTGATACGTTCTTAGATGGATTTTGGGGGCAAACTGGTTCTTTTTCATGGGGAGCAGTTGGCAGCCAAGTTAAAAGTACAATGCTTGTAACTTTATGGGTATTTATTGGGGTAGAAGGGGCTGTTGTTTTATCCAGTCGAGCAAAAAATAGAAGTGATGTAGGGAAAGCAACCGTTATTGGCTTAATTGGTACACTCATCATTTATATTTTAATCACATTATTGTCTCTTGGACTTATGCAGCAAGCAGATATTGCGGGTTTGAAAAATCCGGCTATGGCTTATTTATTTGAAAGTGTTGTTGGAAAATGGGGTGCTATCTTTATTAATTTAGGTTTGGTCATCTCTGTATTAGGTGCTTGGTTAGGTTGGACTTTGCTCGCTTCTGAAATTCCATATTTAGCGGCTAAAGATGGAGTATTTCCAAAATGGTTCGCAAAAGAAAATCAAAATAAGGCTCCAGTAAATTCATTGTGGATAACAAATGGTTTAATACAAATGTTCTTGTTAACATTCGTTGTTTCTGATCAGGCGTATAACTTTGCATTCTCTTTAGCATCTTCAGCTATTTTAATTCCATATGCTTTTTCAGCATTTTATCAACTGAAGCATAGCTTAAAGGCTGAAGAAGTAGATCGAAATAAAAATATAATAATTGGTTTGATAGCCAGTATTTATGGCGTGTGGTTAGTTTATGCAGCTGGTTTAGAGTATTTATTATTAACAATGACTTTATATGCGCCAGGTATTTTTATTTTTTACAATGTTCAAAAGCAAAAGAGTTCGAAGCAAATATTTACTCGAGTGGAATTAGCATCATCCGTAGCAATTGGTGCTTTAGCATTCTTTGCGATTTATGGATTAATTACAGGCAGTATTACTTTATAAAGCGCTGTGAAAGCGAAATCAACTGGAGGGCTGGAATATGGCACGAAGAAAAATTGTGGTTGCACTAGGGGGAAATGCGATACAGTCTGGAGAAGCTACTGCGGGAGCGCAGCAAGAAGCGTTGGAAAAAACGGCAGAACAACTTGTGAAAATAATGGAAAATGATGTGGATATAGTAATTGCGCATGGAAATGGCCCACAAGTGGGGAATATTTTATTACAGCAAAAAGCTGCAGAAACGGAAAAGACACCTGCAATGCCATTAGATACTTGTGGGGCAATGAGTCAAGGGATGATTGGATATTGGATGGAAAATGCGATTGAAAAGGCATTGAAAAAACGGAATATAAAAAAAGACGTAGCAACGGTTATAACACGTGTTGTTGTGGATAAAAAAGATGAGGCATTTAAAAATCCAACTAAACCAATTGGTCCTTTTTATACAGAAGAAGAGGCCAGAAGATTAATGGATGAAACAAAAGCAGTGTTTAAAGAAGATGCTGGTAGAGGATGGAGACGTGTTGTTCCATCACCGAAGCCTGTAAGTATTCATGAACATAAAGTTATTAATTCTTTGGTCGAAGATGGAAACATAGTGATAGCTGTGGGCGGGGGTGGAATTCCAGTAATTGATTCCGAAGAAGGGTTAGAAGGAACTGAAGCGGTTATCGATAAAGATTTCGCTGCGCAGAAATTAGCAGAATTAGTAGATGCCGATACGCTCGTTATTTTAACTGCAGTTGATCATGTGTATGTAAATTATAATCAACCGAATCAAAAAAAATTAGAGCATGTCACAGTGAATCAATTAGAAGAATATATTGAAGAACAACAATTCGCTGCGGGAAGCATGCTTCCAAAAATTGAAGCTGCTATTAATTTTGTTAATACAAATCCAAAAAGAAAAACAATTATTACGTCTTTAGAAAAAGTATATGAAGCACTAGAAGAAAAAGCTGGTACTATTATTTCAAAACAGAATGTATGCATGTATGTTTAAATTCTTATGTACGCTACTTAGTAGTAAAAAAAGAATGGAGTTAGTAACTTCATTCTTTTTATTTATTAATATTTTTTGTACTCATTGTTCATAAAGTTTTCATGATGAAATCTGAATATGTAAGTTAATTATGATAAAATTCAAATTGAATACGCTTTCTTGATTTTTTCGCTCCAACATACAGCAAGAGAGAGGGAATTTTATGAATAGACGGAACGTAGTGAAAGACTTAAAGCAGTTCGAATTATTTGCTCATTTAACAGAAAAAAAATTGAAAGGCTTAACAGAGTTTGTTTATTGGCGAACTTATAAAAAAGGTCAATTTTTATTTTTAGAAGGGGATTCAAGAGAAAGAATTTACTTCATGTTAGATGGTTTTGTAAAGTTAGAGCGGGTTAATCAAAATGGGAACTTATTATACGATGACTATGTAAAGCGATATTCTATTTTTCCTTATGGTGGTATGTTTACAGACAGAGGATATAACTATACAGCAGAAGCAATGACGGATGTGGAGGTATATTATATTCCAACGGTAATCTTTGAAGATATGGTAAAGTCCAGCAGAACGCAATTGATGTACGTTGTTCAGCAATTATCATCTATATTAAAATTGAACGAAAATCGAGTGCAAAATATTACAATTCCTAATGCACAAGATCGTGTTATCCAAACGTTAAATTATTTAATGCAGGATTTAGGAGAACAGAGTGGAGAAAAGATTGTAATTTCATGTCCACTTACAACAATTGAAATATCCAAAATATCTGGAACATCTCGAGAGACAGTTAGCAGCGTATTAAAACAATTAAAAAATGATAGCATTGTTACAATTTTAGATAAAAAAATTACAATACATGATCCAACATATTTTGAAGAAATCTCTATGTGAAAATTGTATATTGATTTTTTAATTCATAGTGTATATTAATAAGGTTATTTATATATTTATAAGGAACTTTTTTACGTTATCCTCTATAAAAAGATTGTATAGTATGGTAATAATAGCTAAAATCGATAATAAAATACAAAGTGAAGGGGAGAAAGAATGATTCGTATTGAGTATGATCGATTAGTAGCTATTTGTTACAGTATAGGGGTTTTGTTATTATTAAAAATTCCAAATGATAATGAATTAATTGGGGAAAAACTATTCAATGTCTATAAGGTTCCGATACATACGTATGTTTATATGGATTATAAAGTCTCAAATATATTGATTGTTTCTTTCATACTACATGTAATTGCATTTATATTATTTTTAAAATGGCTAGGAAAAAAGGAGTCTAGTACATTTAGAAAAACGAATAAGATAAAAGTAGTAGGCATTAGTATTTTGATTGTAATGATGCCGTTTATTTTAAATACAATCCTCCAGACATTGAATAAAACATGGTACTACGCAGGAAAAACAGGGGTAGAAGCAATAGAATATAAAAAAGAAGATAGCCAGTGTAGAATGGAGAAAAATGGAGAGAATATCCAACCGAAGTGCATTGTTACTTTAAAAAATTATCGTAATCATTCACAAGCATTAAAAGTTGTTTTATACGATAATGCAAACGAGAATTCAAAAAGCTATCCAGTACCGAAACCAGTCTATTTACAAAAACATGAGACAAAGCAATTCGAATTTCAAGTTCCTGTTTCTTATAATAGAGGTATTGAAAAAGATAAAGTACCAAATATTAAATTACATTCATTGCATGAAAATGATACGAAATACAATTAATCTGTAAGTAAAAGTTTATGAGTAGGAGCAAGAATTTGAAACGATATAGAAAATCAACTTGAATCATCCAACATACTGCGAGGTAACGGTATATTGGATGATTTTTTTATGTTATCCCCTTTTTTCACGTATGAAAAGGAGGAATACTTTGTTGGAAATGAAAAACATCACAAGGATCATACATGGTTTTTACTTTACGTAATCTGTGAAAGTTAGAGCCATAATAACTAGTTTGCCAATTTTTAATATCGATATCGGGCCAGTTCACATAGTCGCCTAGTGTATAAGGATCTAAGCTTTCTCGTAAACCTTTAACCCAGCGTATATTTCGATTTTCTTCATCATCGCATTTCCAAGAGGTAATGTATTCTTGAGCAATAATTGCTTTACGATGAAAATAAGCCGTTTCATTCGGCGAAATATTTTCAACAGCACCTATGAGCGATTGATGCCAAATACTAGCATCTTTATTTGGTGCATGAGAAAGAAAGTATTGCATGATTTGAATGCCTTTAAGGGGAATAGGTTTATAGACATAGGAACCAGAGCGCTTGAAATTTTCAGGGATGTTACCGCCATTAAAAAATTCAACAGCCTTTATATAAGGAACTTCTTCTATAAAGAGAGAGGGGCTACCAGTTTCAAGAAGAGGGGATAATAGGAAATGGAGTTCAGAGGGAGAACCGACAAACTCGCCTTGTGCTTTGATTTTATTTCGTTGCTTGGCGAATAATTCGATCGATGAAGTGAGACGTTCATCTATATAAGGTGCCCAGTTTTGCCACGCTTGAAATGCAGCAATAAAGTCGTCCCATTCCCATGTAATTGAGAAAATTGATACATTTTTTATCGGGTGGACTCGAAAAGTTAAGGAAGTGACAATTCCGAAGTTGCCACCACCGCCACCACGGCATGCCCAAAAAAGGTTAGAGTTCTCTTGTTCATTTGCACGAATGAGTTTTACACCAAATTTTCCACACGCTTGTACCATTTCCACTTCCATTAATTGATCACATGTTAATCCAAATAAGCGCGAAAGCATACCAATACCACCGCCAAGTGCTAATCCAACAATTCCAACGCTTGCACTTGTACCAGCAGGAATTGTAACACCGTAATTCCAAAGTTCTTTATAAACAGTGCCAAGATTTGCACCAGCCTCAATTGTTGCTGTTAATTTCTCTGTATTAACAGTAATGCGATGCATTTCACTCACATCAATAATAAGTCCTCTATTTAAAAGAGAAAAATTTTCATAGCTATGACGTCCGCTTCTTAACCGAAATGGTATATGACGTTCACGTGCCCATTTTAAGGCGTTACAGATATCCTTGTTATTTTGACAAAAAACAATAATACAAGGGAGTTTTGGAATACTTAAATTTAAATTCATTCGGGCTACGTCGTAGTCAGGATCTGTGGGAACAACGATACGACCTGTTAATTTTGTTTGCTTCAATTTATTACTCCTTTCTAAAATAATCAGAGCTTTTTATTAATATATGAAAAATGTCTGTAATACGCGTGGACAAGGAGAGGTGAAGAATGAGATTTACCTTTGTGAGAAATAAATAAAGCATAAGAATAAAGAATCTACATAGAGTTCAATGAAAACAGTTGCAAACTGTTCATATTTTGTTATGATAGTGTTACGAAAACGTTTGCATAAAATTCCGATGGGATGCAAAAGGAGAGAATGACTATGAATAAGACATGGTGGAAAGAAGCGGTTGCTTATCAAATTTATCCACGAAGCTTTATGGATTCAAATGGTGATGGTATTGGAGATTTACAAGGTATTATTGCAAAACTGGATTATTTAAAAGACTTAGGTATAGATGTAATTTGGATTTGTCCAATGTATAAATCGCCTAATGATGATAATGGTTATGATATTAGTGATTATCAAGATATTATGGATGAGTTTGGTACAATGGCAGACTTTGATGCTTTACTAGATGAAGTTCATAAGCGTGATATGAAGCTAATTATTGATTTAGTTATTAATCATACGAGTGATGAACATCCATGGTTTATTGAATCACGTTCATCTAAAGATAATCCGAAGCGTGATTGGTATATTTGGCATGATGGTAAAGATGGTGCGGAGCCAAACAACTGGGAAAGTATTTTTAATGGTTCGGCATGGGAATATGATGAAGAAACAGAACAATATTATTTACATCTATTCTCACGTAAACAACCAGATTTAAACTGGGAGAATAAAGAAGTTCGCGAAGTACTATATGATACGGTTAATTGGTGGCTTGATAAAGGTATTGATGGTTTCCGCGTTGATGCAATCAGTCATATTAAAAAAGAAGAAGGCTTTAAGGATATGCCAAATCCAAAAGAGTTAAAATATGTGCCATCTTTTGATAAACATATGAATGTGAAAGGTATTCAACCTTTATTAGAAGAGCTAAAAGAAAATACATTCTCTAAGTACGATATTATGACTGTTGGTGAAGCAAATGGCGTTAAGATTGAAGATGCTGAGCTTTGGGTTGGAGAAGAGCAAGGTAAGTTCAATATGGTATTCCAGTTTGAACATTTAAGTTTATGGGATGCAGAGAAGAAGAAAGACCTTGATGTTGTAGGATTGAAAAAAGTATTAACGAAATGGCAAAAAGGATTAGAAAATAAAGGATGGAACGCTTTATATATTGAGAATCACGATAAACCACGTATCGTTTCAACATGGGGAGATGACAAACAATATTGGCGTGAAAGTGCAACAGCTCTAGGGGCGATGTATTTCTTTATGCACGGTACACCGTTTATTTATCAAGGCCAAGAAATTGGTATGACAAATGTTCAGTTACCAAATATTGAAGATTACGATGATGTAGCAATTAAAAATTTATATCGCGAGAAAATTGCAGAGGGCGTACCACATCAAGATATGATGGAGATTATATGGGCTTCTTGCCGCGATAATTCACGTACACCTATGCAGTGGAATGATGAGATGAATGCTGGTTTCACAACAAGTACACCTTGGTTTAGCATGAATCCAAATTACAAAGAAATTAATGTTGAAAAGCAAAAAAATGAAGAAAAGTCTATTTTCAATTTCTATAAGAAAATGATTGCCCTGAAAAAAGAGCACGATGTACTGAACTATGGTACGTACGATTTACTTTTAGAAGACGATCCACAAATTTATGCATATACACGTACGTTACAGGATGAAAAAGTCATTGTAATTAGTAATATCTCAAAAGAGGAAGCTGTGTATAATGAGGGTTCATTTGCACTAGAACGCAAACGTTTGCTTTTAAATAACTATGAAGTTGCGGAACATGAAGAAGTAACAACAATTGCTTTAAAACCTTATGAAACAAGGGTTTATCGCATTTCATAATAAAAAAGGATGCTCTTTGAGCATCTTTTTTTATGAAAAAAAATAAATTTCTATTGCAAAGTGAAAACGCTTTTATTAAAATAGATTTATGAAAACGGTTGCGTAAAGATAAAAATAAAGTAATATAAGGAATCGTTTTCATAAAGGGAACAGAAATTATAATTTAAATCATTATGTTGTTATAAATAAAGGGGAGGAAGAACAGATGAAAATTACGTCTTTTGATTTTTGGCAAAAGTTCGGGAAAGCGTTATTAGTTGTTGTAGCTGTAATGCCAGCAGCCGGTTTAATGATTTCCATCGGTAAGTTAATTGGGATGTCTGCTGGGGATGTTAACGCAGTTCATACAATTGCTCGCGTAATGGAAGACATCGGTTGGGCAATCATTACAAATCTACACATTTTATTCGCAGTAGCAATTGGGGGATCTTGGGCGAAGGATCGTGCAGGCGGTGCATTTGCAGCACTATTAGCATTCGTCTTAACAAACCGAATTACAGGAGCTATATTTGGCGTAAACGCTCAAATGTTAGCGGATTCAAAAGCGACAGTTTCTTCAGTAATAGCAGGAGATTTACTTGTAAAAGATTATTTTACTTCTGTACTTGGTGCACCAGCATTAAACATGGGAGTTTTCGTGGGGATTATCACAGGTTTCTTAGGAGCTAATCTATATAACAAATATTATAACTATAATAAACTGCCACAGGCATTAGCATTCTTTAATGGAAAACGATTTGTGCCATTCGTTGTAATTCTTTGGTCTACCGTTACTGCGATTGTATTATCACTTCTATGGCCATTCATCCAAAGTGGGTTAAATGAATTTGGTCGCTGGATTGCAGCTTCAAAAGATAGCGCACCAGTTGTTGCACCGTTTGTATATGGAACGTTAGAGCGTTTATTATTACCATTTGGTTTACACCATATGTTAACGATTCCGATGAACTATACAGAGCTAGGTGGAACATATACGATGCTAACTGGTTCAAAAGTTGGACAAGTTGTAGCAGGACAAGATCCATTATGGCTTGCATGGATTACAGATTTAAATAATTTATTAGCAAATGGAGATACGAAGGCATATAACGATTTATTAAATAACGTTGTACCAGCTCGTTTCAAAGCTGGACAAGTTATCGGCTCAACAGCAGCGTTAATGGGGATTGCATTTGCGATGTTCCGTAACGTTGATAAAGAAAAGCGTGCAAAATATAAACCAATGTTTTTATCAGCAGCATTAGCAGTATTCTTAACAGGTGTAACAGAACCAATTGAATTCATGTTCATGTTTATTGCTCCAGTATTATATGTTGTATATGCTATTACAACAGGACTTGCATTCGCGCTAGCTGATTTAATTAACTTACGTGTTCATGCATTTGGATTTATTGAGTTAATTACTCGTACACCAATGATGGTTAATGCAGGTTTAACAAGAGACTTAATCAACTTTGTTATTGTTTCATTAGTGTTCTTCGGTCTTAACTTTACACTATTTAATTTCTTAATTAAAAAATTCAATTTACCAACACCAGGGCGTGCAGGTAACTATATTGATAATGAAGATGAGGCATCAGAAGGAATAGGAAATGTACAAGACGGTTCATTAGCAACAAAAGTTATCGATTTATTAGGTGGAAAAGAAAATATTGCTGACGTAGATGCTTGTATGACACGCTTACGTGTAACAGTAAAAGACTTAGATGTTGTTGCACCAGAAGCACAGTGGAAACAAAATGGTGCTTTAGGGCTTATTGTAAAAGATAAAGGTGTACAAGCGGTATATGGTCCGAAAGCTGACGTATTAAAGTCAGACATTCAAGATATGTTAGGTGCGTAATAATATGAAATTGCTAACTTTAAACTGTCATTCTTGGCAAGAAGAGAATCAAATAGAAAAGATACAATACCTTGCTAAAGTAATTCAAGAAGAAGAGTACGATGTCATCGCATTGCAAGAAGTAAGTCAGTCCATACAAGCTGAAAATGTATGCGGTAACAAGAAAGAAGATAATTTTGGACTTTTACTATTAGAAGAGTTAAAAGCGCTACATGTAAAAGATTACAATATTACTTGGGATTTCTCTCATATTGGTTATGACGTGTATGAAGAAGGATTAGCGATTATAACGAAGCATAATATTATAAAAGAAGATACGTTCTTTATTTCAGAAAACGAGGATACAACGTATTGGAAAACGCGTAAAATTGTAAGTACAACACTTGCTTATAATGGTAAGGATATAACGTTTTACTCTTGCCATCTCGGTTGGTGGAATGATGAAGAAGAGTCATTCAAAGGTCAAGTCGATCGTTTGATGGAGCGTGTAGATAGCAATAAGCTCGCCTTCTTAATGGGGGATTTTAATAACAATGCTCGATTGAAAGGCGAAGGTTATGAGTATATGATGCAAAAAGGGTTGTATGACACATATGAATTAGCAATAGAGAAGGATGAAGGAACGACTGTCCAAGGCGAGATTGCTGGTTGGGATGAAAATAAACATAGTTTGCGAATCGATCTAATATTGTGTAACCAAAGTAAAAAGGTTCATTCTTCAAAAGTTATTTTTAATGGTACAAACAGAAATGTAATTTCAGATCATTTCGGTGTAGAGGTTCAATTGGATATATAATAGAAGAAATCCTCACAGAGAATAAAAGCTGTGAGGATTTTTTTTAGGAATACAAGTATTTCCAAGAGAAAATACTTGTATTTTTTATGACATTTCATATATATTTGTTATTATTGAATGTAAAACCGATTTGGTCATTTTGTATTCATACTTTCACTCACTTCGTTATATAATGAAGTAAGTGAAAGTTAATGGGAAAAAATAGTACGTTTTTGGTTAATACACGATGTAGAAAGTGATATAATTGCAAAATGTATGTATCATTTTCTAAAGAAGGAAAAATATATAATTAGGTGATAACTTCTATGAAACAGATTTGGCGTATTTATAAGACAGATTTACGGAATGTAGCCAAACATTGGGCTGCAATTGTTATTGTTTTAGGATTAATGATTTTACCATCGTTATATGCATGGTTTAACATTAAAGCTTCTTGGGATCCGTATGGAAATACAAAAGAGGTTCCCATTGCAGTTTCTAACCAAGATGCAGGTTCTAATTTAAGAGGGAAAGACATTAATATCGGGAAAGAGATTGTAGACTCCCTTAAGAAAAACAAAAATCTTGGCTGGAAATTTGTAGATGAAAAACAAGCAATTTACGGAGTTGAGCGTGGGGATTATTATGCAAGTATTACGATTCCAAAAGACTTCTCTGAAAAAATTGCAACTGTTCTGGATGAAAATCCGAAAAAACCAGAACTGGATTATTATGTGAATGAAAAAGTAAACGCGATTGCACCGAAGATTACAGCAAAAGGTGCATCAGGTATTACAGAAGAAATTAGTAAAAACTTTGTAAAAACAGCAAACGGTGAGATTTTTAAAATTTTCAATGACCTTGGAATCGATTTAGAAACAAACTTACCAAGTATCGAAAAAGTAAAAGATCTTGTATTTAAGTTAGAAGCGCAGTTCCCAGAAATGAATACACTCATGGATAAGGCGTTAGATGATGCGACTCGAGCAGAAGATATTGTGAAAGTGGCGCAAAAAGATTTACCTGTTGTAGAGAGTGTAATAAATGATGGGCAGGAAGCATTGGCAAATTTAGATAAGTTCTTTGCAAGACAAGATCAAACATTAAAAAACGCTCCAGGAACGATAAGAAATGATTTAGTAGTAGCAAAAGGCGTTATGGATAGTGCAGCTGTATTTACTAACTTTTTAATGAATCCAGGTGTGGATTTAAATATTCCTGATTTCTCTGGAATGAATGGATTACCTGAATTCCCTGCAAGACCGGACCTTTCTAAGTTGAATAATGACGGATATAAAAGTATAGCGCAAAATATTAATCAAACAGTAAATAATGTTTTAAGCTCATCACGTGCAGGAACAGCTTATGGGAAAAGTGTTTTAAATGGATTGCAAAATGGTCAGTTTGATCCAGAACAAGCAAAGAAAGATTTAAATGCAGTATCAAATCAATTGCAAGCTCGTACAGAAGGTATTTCGTATCTTATTAATGTATTTACTGAACTTCAAAACTCAGCGACGACTGATTTTGGAAAAAGCTTTTTCCAAGGGCGAGTGGATCGCCTAACTAAGCTGAAAAGTGGTATGGAAAATGCAAACAACGGTATTAAAGATATTGTAAATGTTATCGGTACAGGACAAGAAGTAAAGAAAGATGTAACAGATGTAGCAAATCAAAAATTAGATGCAGCAAATGCATTAATTGATCAAGCTGAAAAAGATTATAATGAAACGTTTGTAGCAGATTATAAAAAAGCAGTTAGCACAGTAGATCAAGCTAAAGCTAATGCGAATGAAATATACGATAATGCAAAAGCTGATTATGATAAAGCGAAAAATGGTCTAGAAAGTACTAAATCTAGTGTCCAAAAAGCACTAGAGGATGTACAAAACAAAGGTATTAATGGTTTAGAAGGTTCGAAGGAAGCCTTGAAAAGCTTAAATGGTCAATTCCAATCTGGAATCGGTTTAATTGATGATATGATTCCAGTTCTAGAAAGTACAAATAAGGTTTTAGCGGATGTAAATAGTGATAAAAACCTTAATAATGGAATCGCAAAATTAAATAAAGCGAAAAGTAGTCTGCAAAAAGGTGTAGATGCAACGAATAAGGGGATTACACTTCTTAACAATGGACAGAAACCTACAAAAGATGTAATTGAAAGTATTAACAATGCTGCGAAGGGCGGATCAGCTCAATTAACAGATGTATTATCGACGTATGATTCAGAGATTGTACCTAACTTCAATACAGCAATTGCTCGTACAAAAGAGATGTCGAAAAATACAACTCAAATTTTAAACGATGCAGACAAAAAGCTTCCAGATGTTAAAAAGTTACTAGAAGATTCATCAAAAGGCTTGGTAGACGGTAGAAAGAAATTAGTAGACATTAAAGCTGAAATGCCGGAGACTGAGAAAAAGATTAAAGATTTAGCAAATAAAATTCGTGATTTTGAATCTGAAGAGGATTTAAAAGACATCATACGCTTATTGAAAAACGATGTTGAGAAGCAAAGTGATTACTTTGCGAATCCAGTAAATTTAAAAGAAAATAAATTATTTGCGATGCCGAACTACGGTTCAGCGATGTCACCATTCTATACAGTGCTTGCATTATGGGTAGGCGCATTATTAATGGTTTCATTATTAACGGTAGAAGTACACGAAGAGGGCGCGAATTATAAGAGCCATGAAATTTACTTCGGACGTTTATTAACATTCTTAACGATAGGTCTTTCACAAGCGTTTATCGTATCGATGGGAGATATATTCTTACTCGGTACGTACGTAGTCGATAAGTTCTGGTTTGTGTTATTTAGTTTATTTATTGGTGGAGTCTTCGTTTGTATCGTATACTCACTCGTTTCTATTTTCGGAAACGTTGGGAAATCGATGGCGATCATTTTACTTGTACTACAAGTAGCAGGGTCGGGCGGAACATTCCCAATTCAAATGACACCGAAATTCTTCCAAGCAATTTATCCGTTCTTACCGTTCACATACGCAATTAGTGCAATTCGTGAAACTGTTGGCGGAATGCTTTGGGATATCGTAATAAGAGACTTACTTGTGTTAAGTGTTTTCGTAGTAGTTATGATCGTTGCTGCGTTATTACTGAAAACACCAATTAACAAATCAAGTGAAAAATTTGTTGAGAATGCAAAAGGAAGTAAAATTATTCACTAAAATAAAAGGTTCCTACCGATAGAGGTAGGAACCTTTTTGTTTAATCAAATTTTAATTTTTTTAATGCTTCCGCGAATGGGTTATTTAATGGTTCTTCTTCTTTTTTCTGTTGTTTCATATATTTTTGAACGTCGCGTTTATCGGCTTTGTTTCCAGATTCTTTTTTACGTCGCTCTTGGAATGTTGATAATTTCTCGCGATAGCCACATTTACATGCGAAAATTTGGCCTGCACCCTCACCACGTAATTCTAGTTTCTTTTTACATTGCGGACAGCGAGCATTTGTTGTACGAGATACATTTTTACGATGACCACATTCACGGTCTTGGCATACGAGCATTTTTCCCTTTTTTCCATTTACTTCTAGCATTGGTTTACCGCAATCTGGACAAGACTTCGTCGAAATGTTGTCATGTTTATATTTCTTATCACTCGATTTAATTTCAGAAACAATTTCTTTCGTATAGTTCTTCATTTCCGAAATGAATACTTCTTTTTTCAATTTACCTTTTGCGATAGCCTCAAGTTTTTGTTCCCATTCACCAGTTAGTGTAGGAGATTTTAATTCTTCTGGTACTAAATCAAGTAACTGGCCACCTTTTGAAGTAATGTGAATATCTTTACCACGTTTTTCAATTAAGAATGAATTGAATAGCTTGTCGATAATGTCTGCGCGTGTCGCTACAGTACCTAATCCACCAGTCGATTTTAACGTATCAGCAAGTTGTTTATTTTGCGTATCCATATATTTTGTAGGATTCTCCATTGCTGAAAGTAAAGTTGCTTCATTAAAGCGTGCAGGTGCTTTCGTTTGGCCTGATGTTTGCATAAGTAACTTTACAGTTAATGTATCGCCCTTTTCAATGTGAGGCAGAAGCTGCTCTTTTACGTCATCAGTTACATCATCGTCTTCAAATCGATTTTCGTATACTTCCTTCCAACCAGCATGTAAAATCGTTTTTCCGCGTGCAATGAACGTTTCACTACCAACTTTGGTACGTAATGTTAGTTGCTCGTATTCGAATGCTGGGAATAAAACAGCTAAGAAACGTTTTACAACTAAATCATAAATTTTGCGTTCTTTATCTGTGAATGCTGAGAAGTTAACGTATCCTTCTGTTGGAATAATCGCATGATGATCGCTTACTTTACTATCATCAACAAATGATTTGTTAGGTTTGATAGGCTTTTGTAATACTTTATGTGCGAAGGGACGATATTCTCCAACACCACATGCTTTTAGACGTTCTGGAAGTGTTCCAACGATATCAGATGAAATGTAGCGTGAATCTGTACGAGGGTACGTTAGTACTTTATGCTGTTCATACAATTTTTGCATAATATTTAATGTTTCTTTAGCAGAGTAACCGAACTTTTTATTTGCATCACGTTGCAATTCAGTTAAATCGTAAAGACCAGGAGAGAATGACTTCTTCTGTTTCTTATCAATTTCCACAACAGTAGCATTATGTTTATCTAAACTTTTTACAATACCATCGATTTTTTCTTTATTAAAACTACGGCTATTGCCATTTGCATCTTGCCAAGTAAGTTTGAGCTTCTCCATTGTTTGAGCTTCGATGCCGTAGTAAGTTTGAGCTTTGAAGTTCTTTATTTCATCCTCACGACTAGCAATCATAGCGACAGTAGGCGTTTGTACACGGCCACAATTTAACTGAGCATTAAAGCGAGTTGTTAAAGCGCGAGTTGCATTAAGACCGATATACCAGTCAGCTTCTGAACGCGCAACTGCTGAAGCATATAAATTGTCATATGCCTTACCTGGTTTTAAATTTGCAAAACCATCTTTAATTGCTTTATCGGTTACAGAAGAAATCCATAAACGTTTGATTGGTTTATTTAGCTTAACTTTATCGATAATCCAGCGTGCGACTAATTCCCCTTCACGTCCAGCGTCTGTTGCTACAATAATTTCATTTACATCTTTTCTAAGTAGCTGACTTTTTACAGCATTAAATTGTTTACCAGTTTGTTTAATAACCGTTAATTTCAAACGCTCAGGTAGCATCGGTAAATCTTCTAAATTCCACTTTTTATATTTCACATCATAACTTTCTGGATCTGCTAATGTAACGAGATGACCTAAAGCCCAAGTTACAATATATTTATTACCCTCAAGATAGCCGTTTCCTTTTTTATCACACTTCAGTACACGAGCGATATCTCGTGCAACGGAAGGTTTTTCAGCGATTACAACGCTTTTTGACATATTAAAAACATCCTTTCAAATTTCCATAAGTTAAATATAGCATACATCTTCTTGAGATTCAGTTTCGCTCCATATTTGAGCTGTTTTTAATGGAGTGAACAAAATCCCAACTGATTAAAGTTTCACTTTATCAGTTGCTTCTATATTAAATAGAAAAGTAAAGAACTTGTTATTTTACTAGAATAAGAGTAGACTTTGAAGTAGATGAATAAGAAACACATGGGAGTTTGTGGATACAAACTGAGAGGATGACTACTAGTCCGTCATTGACCATTTGAACCTGTTGGATAATGCCAGCGTAGGGAGAGTGTAAAAGCACATGTTCAGGCACTTTGCGTACGCGCAAAGTGTCTTTTTGTGTATCTCCCATCATTATAGTTAGGAGATGAAAAGGATGAATATGAAAGAAATTAGTAAAGTAGTGGATTTGGTGAGAGAATCTAATCCACTCGTTCATAATATTACAAATGTTGTTGTAACAAATTTTACTGCTAACGGTTTGTTGGCACTTGGGGCATCGCCTGTAATGGCGTATGCAAAAGAAGAAGTAGCAGAAATGGCGGGCATTGCTGGAGCGTTAGTATTAAATATGGGGACACTTCGTCCTGAAGAAGTAGAAGCGATGTTACTCGCGAGTAAATCAGCAAATGCGAACAATGTGCCAGTACTGTTTGATCCAGTTGGTGCAGGAGCAACTCCGTATCGAACAGAAGTTGCGAGACATATTCCGGCTGAAATCGATTTAGCGATTATCCGCGGAAATGCAGCTGAAATAGCAAATGTTATTAATGAAAAATGGGAAATTAAAGGGGTAGACGCTGGTACTGGAAAGGGCAATGTTGTAAGCATTGCAAGGCAGGCAGCAGACGAATTGAATACAGTTGCGGTCATTACTGGAAAAGAAGATGTTGTTACAGATGGAGAGCGAACTGTTCTTATTCGAAACGGTCACCCTATTTTAACGAAAGTTACGGGAACAGGGTGTTTACTAACTTCAGTAATAGGAGCATTTGTAGCAGTTGAAAAAGATTATGTAAAGGCAACTGTAGCAGCATTAACGTTTTATGGTGTAGCTTCGGAACTGGCAGCTGCTAAAACAGTAGAAAAAGGGCCAGGTAGTTTCCAAATTGAATTTTTAAATCAATTAGCGAATACAACTTCAGCTGATATAGAGAAATATGGGAAGATTGAGGAGTTAGAGTAAGGGGGATGAAACACATGATGCGCATTGAAACAAAGAAAATGTCTAACCTATTGCAAGTGTATTTTATTATGGGAAGTAATAACTGCACGAGGGATCCTTTAGCTGTATTGAAAGAAGCGTTAGATGGTGGAGTGACACTTTTTCAGTTTCGCGAGAAGGGGGAAGGTTCTTTAATCGGAGGAGATAGAGTGCGCTTTGCAAAAGAATTGCAGACGCTTTGTAAGGAATATAGTGTTCCTTTCATTGTAAATGATGATGTAGAATTAGCCATTGAATTAGATGCAGATGGTGTTCATGTAGGACAAGATGATGAAGGGATTACATCTGTTCGTGAAAAAATGGGAGATAAAATTATCGGCGTATCTGCTCATACAATTGAAGAAGCACGCTTTGCAATCGAAAATGGAGCAGATTATTTAGGCGTTGGACCTATTTTTCCAACGAGTACGAAAAAAGATACGAAAGCGGTTCAAGGAACGAAAGGATTAGCTTATTTTAGAGAACAAGGAATTACAGTGCCAATCGTTGGTATTGGTGGGATTACAATTGAAAATACAGCGGCAGTTATAGAAGCGGGTGCGGACGGTGTTTCAGTTATTTCAGCAATTAGTTTAGCTGAATCTGCGTATGAAAGTACGAGAAAATTAGCTGAAGAAGTAAAGAGAAGTTTGTAGAAAAGGACATGTAGTATTTTAAGTGCTACATCGAGAAGTAGACTGCCCAAAAAATTTAAACAAACATTTGATTAAAAAAGCACAAACCTTTTTAAATAAGGGTTTGTGCTTTTTCTTTAAAACATAATAGAAATTAAAAGCATTCCAATTCCGATAGAAGTAAATGTTGCAATTAAGCCTGGAATCATAAAGCTATGATTTAATACGTATTTACCGATACCTGTTGTACCAGTACGGTCAAAGTTAATGGCAGCAACGATTGTCCCGTAGTTTGGAATGAAGAAATATCCGTTTACTGCAGGGAACATCGCAATCAGTAGTGCTGGTGGAATACCAAGGGATAGTCCAAGTGGCATTAAGGCACGTACTGTTGCTGCTTGGCTGTACAGTAAAATAGATAGAATGAATAGTGCGATGGCAAATAGCCAAGGTGCACTTGTTACTAAATGCTGAATAGATCCTTGAATCATATTTAAGTTTCCATTAAAGAAAGTATCTCCCATCCAAGCGATACCGAAAATAGCAACAACTGCTGTTGCTCCTGCTTTAAAGACGTTACCAGACACAATGCTTTCTACATTTGGTTTACAGAAAATAATAATAAGAGCCGCGATAGTTAACATAACCATCTCAATTGTGTTCGGCATGGAAAGACGGGCTAACTTCCCATCAACTATCCATCCTGGACGAAGTGCTTCAAATGAACCAAGAAGTACAACAAGGAAGGTTCCTACAAGGAAAAGGATAACTGATAATTTGGCGCCCTTTACACCTACAAATTCTTTTTTCTCTTCAAGCTTAGGAATCATTCCTTCTTTTAATCGTTTTAAGTATTCAGGGTCTTCATTTAATTCTTTTCCCATCTTACTAGCAACGAATGCTGCTAACATACAAGCAATGAAAGTAGAAGGAATACTCACTTTTAAAATATCTAATAAAGTGATTTTATAGTCAGCTAACATTGCTAAAAGAGCAACTGTGGCAGCTGAAATTGGGCTAGCTGTAATTGCTTGTTGAGAAGCGATTACGGCAATCGACATTGGGCGTTCCGGTCTAATCCCTGATTCACGAGAGACTTCTGCAATAACAGGAAGTACAGAATAGGCAACGTGACCAGTACCTGCACATAGTGTGAATAAATAAGTAACAATTGGAGCAAAAAAAGTAATACGCTTTGGATTTTTTCGTAATGCCTTTTCAGCTAGATGAACAAGATAGTCCATTCCTCCAGCAGCTTGCAAAGCACCAGCAGCAGTAATTACTGCCAAAATCATAAGCATTACATCGATAGGAGGCGCGGTCGGTTGTAAGTGGAAGACAAAAACGAGTATTGCCATACCAACTCCACCCATTACTCCTAAACCAACTCCGCCTAGGCGTGCACCAATAAAAATACAGAGTAACAAGGTAAGAAATTGTAGCCAAAACATGATAAACTACCTCCGAAATTCATTAGTTAAGATATATTCGAATAGTTTAATTTGAATGAAAATTAAATAAATACCCGAAGAAATCCTTGTTATTTATACATTTTTTATTATATAACACAAAAAAAGTAACATTCACGTACTTTTTGAAATTATTTCGAAAAAGCAATGCGTTAAAAATTTGTATTTATATCTCTAAATAAGTAGACATTTTGATTTATATGTTGTAATCTTTGAAAGAGAATAAATTAATTCTCATAGAACTCCCATATCGTTCAACTCGTTCAGCGAGAAAGGCAAACTGATGGAAACATGAGGACGCAAAACTACAGGAGCTAAGGTCGAAAGGCTATGCTAGCCAGTTACCGGACGGATAGGGTTGGTCTTGGCCAATGCTTTTACATTGGCTTTTTTTTATTCTCGAATATATTGAGAATCATTTTCAAACAAAATATTCGTATATTTTGTTTTTTTGTTATGTTAATTAAGGAAGGTGGATATTAATGAAAAAATATTGGCATAAGTTATCGTTCCTTCAAAAGAACGTCTTATTAACCGTATTAGTTATTTTGACACTTGTTGGAAGTATGGGTGCGTTAAGTTTCAACATGTTTCAAAATAGTATGATGTCTTTATTTGAAAGGCAGTCTATTGAAACAGGAGAAATAGTATTGAAAAAATTGGATGTAGAATTAGTTAGAGACATGGCGAAAGATCCTACAGCCGAAAAAGTGAAAAAAGAAAAGTTAACAGAGAAATTAGATGAAGTGTCAAAAGAATTGAAAAGTGTTGGACAAACGTATGTTACAGGAGCAAAGCCGAATGAAAAGCGAGAATTACAACTCGTTGGTTTGACTACAGAGTTAACAAATGCGTTCCCTATAAAGCCGGGAGATTATTATGAACAACCCGCTCATTGGATGAAGGCATACGATAAAGTGATTGATACGAAAAAGGCCCAAATGACAGAAGTATATGAAGATGAAATAGGTTCGTGGGTGACAATATTAGAACCAATTACAGATGGAGAAAACAATATTGTTGCAATTATTGCGGCTGACTTAGATGCTTCCATTGTTCCTATTACAAAAGAGAAGTTTATGATACAGGGCTTACTCTTTATCATTATTTCATTAGCGATTGCGACTATTACTCAATTCTTTATCGTGCGTCACTCGTTAGCGCCATTAAAAGATTTACGAGAAGGGTTACGTAAAATTGGTGAAGGTGACTTGAGTATTAAATTAAAAGAAAGACCAGATGATATTGGAATTATTAATGTTTATTTCAATAACACGATTGAAAAGTTTAAAGGGATTATAGATAAAGTAAGGCAAACTGCTGAGCAAGTTTCTTCTTCTTCACAAGAATTGTCGGCGAGTACAGAGGAAAACAGCATGGCAGTTCAAGAGATTGCAAGTTCTATTGAAGGTTTAAGAGTAGGGGCACAGTCTCAAAAAACTTCAGTACAACAATGTTTAGGGATTGTACATGGAATGGAAGATAAGGTAGAAGAGATAACTGGGGCTGCGAAACAAGTTGCGGTTGCTTCTGAAGGTATGGAGCAACATTCAATTGAAGGTAATGAAGTGATTGGACAAATTATTAATCAAATGAGTTTAATTCAAAATGCAGTACAAGATTTATCTTCCATCATTTATTCGTTAGAAACAAGGTCAAAAGAAATTAGTGATATCGTAACTGTAATTACAGGTATTTCAAATCAAACAAATTTATTAGCTTTAAATGCTTCTATTGAGGCTTCACGTGCTGGAGCAGCTGGGAGAGGGTTTGCAGTTGTTGCTGATGAAGTACGAAAATTAGCAGAACAAACGGAAGCGTCTGCTAAAGATATAGCGAAATTAATTGGTGAAACACAAGCTGAGACAGAAGATGCTGTAGTTTCAATGCAAAAAGGTTCAAAAGAAGTAGAAACTGGAATTTCACTTGTTCAAAGTAGTGGAGATTTCTTCGAAAAAATCTCCAAATCAGCGCAATCTGTTACAGATCAAGTAAAAGCTGTTTCGGGTAATTCGAGTGACATTTTACAAAATAGCCAGAATATCGTTCAAGTCGTAAATGAATTATCACATATTGCAAATACTTATGCCAACAGCAGTAGTAATGTTGAAGAAAGCATGAAAGAGCAAGAAATATCAGTACAAGATATTGCAGAATTAGCGACTTCTTTAAGTTGGCTTTCTCAGGAATTACAAGAGCTTATCGGTGAGTTTAAAAGCGAATAAGGAGAAAGTTCAATTCTAATCAAAGGGGATATCTCCGCTACTGATTATGAATTGAACGAATCTGCCCGTTAATAAGGGATGAAAAAGGTGTGAATTTTCACACCTTTATTATATTTAAGAGAGGAATTTACATAAATATGAAATTAGCAATTTCTTATAATGAGATGGTAAAAGAATTTTTAGGGAAAGTAGAAGGAAGTATTAAAATACCTAAAGATGTGCAAGGAACGGAACTTAGGATAAAAAGGAAAACTGAACTATTTCCAAATTTGACTCACATTGTAGATTTAATAGGAGCGACTGCAACGTGGTTATATCATATTTCTAAAGAAAAACATATTGTCGTGCTTTATCATGTAAGAGGAAGTTTATTTCCGATTACTATTGAAGTTTCTAATTTTCTCTCCTATGAAAGTGTGGATTTACAGATTGAAGAGCAACTGGAACAAATTAAAGAAATGAATGAGGAAGAAATAGAAGAGTTTCAAAACGGTAATACATTATATGAAATGTCACCTATTATTATTGGTGAAACATATTATGAGCTACAAGACACGAATACATTACAATTTGTATTTAGTAAAAATATGCAAAGTGTAGAAATAATATTTAATAGTGTTAATTGGAAGGAAACAACGATTACTCGTTATGCACAACAAATACAAGGTGTTTTAATTGGTACATCACAAAATAAGAATAATTATATAAAAAATTTTAATATTATTACAGAGGCCGAGATGGCACTTTATAGTCAAGTGAATGATACGACAGCAGTATATCCTGAGAAAAGTATCGTCGATATGTTCTATAATACTGTTACTCAATTTCCAAATCGTATAGCTTTATCTTCAAGGGAAGGTACTTTAACTTATGAGGAGCTAAATAAAAAAAGTAATCAAATAGCTCATATGTTAATTAAAAATGGCGTCCAATTAGGAGACTATGTTGGAATATTTATGAAACGTAGCATAGACACAGTAGTAAGTATGGTAGCTATATTAAAAGCTGGTGCAGCGTATGTTCCGATTGATCCAGATTATCCAGAAAGTAGAATACAGTACATTATTCAAGATAGCCAAGCGAAAGTTATATTGATGAAAGAGACGCCTATAACATGTGATGGGGTTCAAACAGTTTCAATGTATGATAGTGAAACTTGTGAAGATATAGATGTAAAGTTGTCTATTCATTGTGATGATGTAGCTTATATGATTTATACATCTGGTTCAACAGGGAATCCAAAGGGAACGATGTTAGCACATAGAGGCGTTGTTAATCTGTACACTTGGATGCAAAAGCAATATGAATTGACAGAAGAGGATGTATTTGCCCAATTTCCTTCCTTTAGTTTCGATGCTTCTGTATGGGAGTCATTTGCTTCTTTATTCTGCGGAGGAAATTTGTATGTATTATTAGAGGAAGAGCGATTGTCTGTAGAAGCATTTGCAAATGCAATCTATAAAGTGAAAGCAACTTCGATCTTGGCATTAGCAACAATTTTTGTTCGACAAGTAGCAACTTATTTAGCAGAAGAAGATATATATAAGCTAGCTTCCCTAAAAAGAATTGCGATTGGCGGTGAAATGTTGCCTGTAGAGGTTATTAAATTGTGGAGGGAAAGAATAGGTACAAATGTTGAAATTCATAATGTATACGGACCGACAGAATGTACTGTAGTGACGACAACCTATAAAATACCTAGTCAGTTAAATGAGGATGTTGCGAGTATTCCCATTGGTAAACCATGTGCTAATTATCAAGTTATGATTTTGGATGAGAATATGAATCTTTGTCCAATTGGTGTACCTGGTGAATTATATATAGATTCAGTAGGATTAGCAAAAGGGTATTTTAATAAGCCTAATAAAACAATTGAAGCTTTTATTCAGAACCCTTTCAATCCTATAGTTAATATATATAAAACAGGTGATATTGTTAAGTTGTTAGAGGATGGAAATATAGAATTTTTACATCGGAAAGATGATCAAGTAAAGATTAGAGGACATCGTATTGAACTAGGAGAAATCCAAAGTAAAATTTCTCAAAATCATAATATAAAAGAAAATGCTGTTTTTGCTAAGAAGAGTAAGGAAGGTAGCCAATATTTAATCGCGTTCTATACAACTTTAAATAAAAAAGAAATACCAGAATTAGTTTATCAGTTACAAGAGCAATTACCAGATTATATGGTGCCATCTAAACTAATTTATATTAATGAATTGCCACTTACACCTAATAAAAAGATTGATGTTAAGAAGTTAGCTCAGCTAGAAGAAAAGTATGAACCGGTTCGTCTACAAGAATATGTTGCACCTTCTAATAAAGCAGAGAAACAAATAGCGCGCGCTTGGGCGGAAGTATTAGGAATTTCAAAAGTTGGAGTACATGATGATTTCTTTACAATTGGTGGACATTCATTAAAAGTATTACGAGTCTTAACATTGTTAAAAGAAGATTTTTCACATTTAACAATTCAAGATTTCTTTAAAGAAAGAACGATATATGGATTAGCTCGAATTGAGCGAGAAGTAAAAGTAGAGAAAGAAGAAGTATTTCGTGAATATAAAGTGATTCACGAACCAGATACTATTACGTATGCAAACGTTTTGGAAGAAACCCAGATTTTAAATGTCTTTTTAACAGGAGCTACTGGTTATTTAGGATCACACATATTATATGAATTGTTGAGAGATACATCTGCTACTATTTATTGTTTAGTAAGACCAACCAAAGATGTGCAACAAAGAATTATAGATACATTAACAGGCTACTTTAGTGATATATGTGAAGAATGGTTACAGCGTATACAGGCCGTAGCTGGTGATCTGGGGGAAGAGTATCTTGGGATGAGCGAAGAAGAATTTATGTTCATCAGTTCTAAGATGGATACGATAATTCATTGCGGTGCAGATGTAAGACATTTTGGAGATGTAAAACAATTTGAAAATATAAATGTCCAAGGAACTAGCCGTATGCTAGCATTAGCGGAGAAAGGTGCTACATTCCATTTTATTTCTACGATTGGTATCCCGTTAGAATTAGCGGTAGATCAATGGGATACATACATGAAAACTGGTGATTTTAATTACAGTGTAGACTTAGAGAATGTATATTCAAATAGTAAACTACAAGCGGAAAACATTGTTCGTGAAGCAATGAAAAATGGTTTGCGCGGAAATATTTATCGTGCAGGTAATTTAGCATGTCATTCAGAAACAGGTTCGTTCCAACAAAATATTGAAGGAAACGCATTTTATCGTCTTATTAAAACAATGCTATTAATTGGGAAAGCACCAAATGTGAAGTGGAAAGTTGATTTCACACCAATTGATTTTGCTAGTAAATCAATTGTATCGTATTTAAAAGATTCGCAAATTGTAGGAGAGACGTTACATATTTGTCATCCACATCAAATTGAGTTTGAACAATTTATACAGTTAATTGGAGAGTGTGGATACAATCTTGAAATGGTTCCACTTTCAGAATATGTAAATACCGGACTTGAATTAGCGAAGGAAAATGAAGTAATAGCAGAGTTAATTGCTTCTCAAGTTGCAGGAGATGGAGCGCAGCAATCTGAAATTGTAATGGGTACGCGTAGAACGAATGAATGGATTAAGAAAAAAGAATTGATAGTACCAGCAATCAATAAAGAATTTATACAGCAGTTATTAGCTCATGGTGAAAAAGTTGGATATTTTCCAAAAATAATGAAATGATTATGCATGCTTTTGTTTGTTCAATAAAATAAATCATGCTACAATGAAAACGAATTAAGGACCGGGGAGCCAATTGGCTGAGAGGATGTAAGTAAACATCGACCCTCAACCTGATCTGGATAATGCCAGCGTAGGGAGTTACTTAAAGTGATGTAGCATATGTTATTCTATAATAACTTGCATACAAGGCTTTCCTACGCAGTAGGAAAGCCTTTTCTTATTTTTGAAATCTAATTTTATAAGGGGGATTTTATTATGTCACAACAAGTTACAATGTCATTTTCAGTAGTACCACAAGCGAAAACGAAAGATGTATATTCTGTTGTCGATAAAGCAATTGAAGTTGTGCAACAATCGGGAGTTCGTTATGAAGTAGGGGCAATGGAAACAACTTTGGAAGGAGAATTAGATGTACTTCTTGATGTCGTTAAACGTGCACAACAAGCTTGCGTCGATGCTGGAGCAGAAGAAGTGATTACTTCTATTAAAATCCATTATCGTCCAAGCACTGGTGTAACGATAGATGAAAAGGTTTGGAAGTACCGTGATGAATATGCAAAACCAGAAGCAATCTAAACTTATTACAACTATTTGGCTTATCCTTCTCATTGCGATATGGGAAGGATCTGTTTCATTATTTAAAATCGAACCGTGGATTTTACCAAAGCCTTCTGCCATTGTTCAAGAATTAATTGGGATGAAAGATTTACTATTACCAAATACGATGCAAACACTGCAGGAAGTTATAATTGGACTATTCTTTGCAATTTTATTGGGGACGAGCATCGCAATTATTATGGACGTTATACCGTTATTTCGTATTTTAATAAATCCATTGCTCGTTATTTCGCAAACAATTCCAATTGTTGTACTTGCACCGCTATTTATTATTTGGTTTGGATATGGGATGTTGCCGAAAGTAATGGTCGTAATACTCGTTTGTTTCTTCCCAATTGCGCTTAGTATTTTAGAAGGTTTTCAAACAGTAGATAAAAACATGTTGAAGCTGTTACAAACAATGAAGGCGACAAAATGGCAAGTTTACCAGAAAGTAAAATTTCCAGCAGTGCTTCCATACTTTTTCTCAGGCTTAAAAATTGCAGTTACATATAGCGTAATGGGGGCAATTATCGGAGAATGGCTCGGTGCAAGTGAAGGATTAGGCGTTATGCTTACGAGGGCTACAAAATCTTTTTTGACTGCCCGAGTATTTGGTGTTGCAGCAATCATCGTTATAGTGACATTATGCCTGTATTTTATCGTAGAGTTTATGGCAAGAATAACAGCACCATGGATATATAGAAAGGACGGCAGAAAATGAAAAAAGGTTTGAAAGTTATGTTAGCTGCCTTAGTAGCGGTAGGTGTGGCTGGATGTAATCCGGCGAAGAAAGAAGAAAGTGCAAGTAAAGATCAAAAAGTAAAAGTAGTATTAGATTGGTTTCCAAATACGAATCATACTGGCTTGTATGTAGCGCAAACGAAAGATTATTACAAAAAGCAAGGATTAGATGTAGAAATTATTCAACCAGGTGACAATGTAACAGCAGAGCAAATGATAGCATCAGGAAAAGCAGACTTCGCAATAAGCGCACAAGAAAATGTAACATTAGCTCGTGTGGAAGGAATTCCTGTTGTATCTGTAGGAGCGATTATTCAGCATAACACTTCAGCGTTTGCATCGCTTAAGAAAGATAATATGACGTCACCGAAAGATTTTGAAGGTAAACGTTATGGCGGCTGGGGAGGACCAGCGGAAGAAGCGACATTAAAGACGATTATGGATAAGCATCAAGCTGATTTTAATAAAGTTGAAAAAATCATCTTAGGACAAACAGATTTCTTTAAATCAATCGGTCGTGATGCAGATTTCGAATGGATTTATTACGGTTGGGATGGTATTGAAGCGAAGCGCCAAGGAAAAGAGTTAAATACGATTATGGTGAAGGACTTAGATCCAGCGCTTGATTTCTATAGTCCTGTTATTATTACGAGTGAAAAACATACGAAGCAAGATAAAGACTTTGTGAAAAAGTTTATGAGTGCAACAACAGAAGGTTATAATTTTGCAATTAAGGAACCGAAAGAAGCTGCTGATATTCTAATTAAAGCTGTTCCAGATGTAAATAAAGATTTAGTTCAAGAAAGCCAGAAATGGTTAAGTACGAAGTATCAAGATGATGCGAAAGCATGGGGAGTACAGAAGGAAGAAATTTGGACGAATTACATGAATTTCTTATATGACAACAAAGTTATTAAAAAGAAAATCGATGTAAAAGATGCTTTTACAAATGAATTCCTTCCAAGTGAAAAATGAGCGGATTACAAATAAAAAATATAGTGAAATCTTTCGACGGAAAGAATGTATTAGAGAATATTAGTGCCTCTATACAAGAGGGAGAGTTTGTTTCCTTTGTAGGACCGAGTGGTTGCGGGAAAAGCACATTATTAAACATGATTGCAAATGTTGAAAAACCAACAAGCGGGAACGTAATGTATAAAGATAAGCAAGTACAAGAGCAAGATGTTGTTAGTTATATGCCACAACAAGATTTATTACTACCGTGGCGATCAGCTTTGCAAAATATCGTTCTTCCGTTAGAAATTGAAGGAAAGCCGAAAAAACAAAGGCTGACAGAAGGAATGGAAGCATTAAAGCAGTTCGAACTAGATGAATATGCAGACCATTATCCAGATGAATTGTCTGGTGGTATGCGTCAAAGAATTAGTTTTCTGCGCACATATTTATGTGAAAAGCCAATTATGCTGCTTGATGAGCCTTTTGGAAAGTTAGATGCATTTACAAAAATGGAAGTACATAGCTGGCTTTTAAACTCTTGGCATCAAGAGAAGCAAACAATCGTTATGGTTACACATGACTTAGATGAGGCAATCTTGCTTTCAGATCGCGTATTTATTTTATCTCAAAGACCAGCGTCAATAGTTGGCGAGGTACAAGTGAAATTACCTAGACTGAGAACGATGGATATGTTAACATCACTCGAATTAAAAAAGGATAAAGAAGAGATTTTAAGTGTGTTAGCTCCTTATATGAAAAAATAGAAAAAGCCTTTTAACAGTTTTTAGTATAATTACTGTTAAGAGGCTTTTTTTAGAATATGAAAAGATGGAGAAGGAACAAAAGGGAAAATAGAGAATAGAATATAACAGAGTAGTTTATACTCTTAATATAACAAATGTTAAAGGAGTGAAAGGATAAAATGACTTTATCAACTGTTCTTCAAATGGTTTTAGCTTGATATGGGAGAAGTCTGCCCATTTTTTAAGATTAAGCTAAATTGAAGACAGCAGGTAAAGAACCTTAATCCTTTTTTACGATAATATGTAATGGGTAAGGTGTATTCACCTTACCCATTTTTATATGCATAATTAAATAAGGCTTCATACTGTTGGTCTCTCTATTTAGCTTATGGACGATAAGTAAAGGAGAGAAAAAAATGAGTATATTAACAGTAGAAAATTTAAGTCATTCGTATGGTGAGAAAACCATCTTATATAATGCATGCTTTCGATTATTAAAGGGGGAGCATGTTGGGTTAGTAGGGAAAAATGGGATTGGAAAATCAACACTGCTAAGAATTTTAACAGGAGAACTTATACATGATGATGGGAACATTGAATGGTTTCCACATGTAAAGGTTGGATTTTTGCAGCAGCATATAGATTTACAAGAAGGGATAACAATTGAAGGATACTTGCAAAGTGCATTTTCTAACTTGTATGCGATTGAATACGAAATGTTAAAAATTGCAGAAGAGATGGCTGAAGTAGTAGAAGTAGAAAAATTGTTAGTAAGGTATGGAGAGTTACAAACTATATTGGAAAACTCTAATTTCTATCAAATTCATACAGAAATTGAAGAAGTGGCAATTGGTTTAGGGCTGTTTGAAATAGGATTGGAAAAGGATGTTTTAAAGTTAAGTGGAGGACAGCGGACAAAGTTATTACTAGGAAAGCTTCTTCTAGAAAAAGCTGATGTTTTATTGCTAGATGAACCAACGAACTATTTAGATACAGCACATATAGAATGGTTGCAATCGTACTTGAAACTGTACGAAAAAGCTTATATTATCATTTCGCATGATGAAGTATTTTTGAACAATATTACGAATGTCATTTACCATCTAGAAGAACGAAAAGTTAAGCGATATGTAGGGGATTATGAAAAGTTTTTACAAAGTTACCAAGTACAAAGGAAACAATTACAATCGGCGTATGTGAAACAACAAAAAGAAATTGCTCAGTTAGAAACATTTATTCAAAAAAATAAGATTCGAAAAGCAAAACAGGCAAAAAGTCGAGAGAAAGTATTGGAGAAAATGCAAAGGGTTGAAAAGGTTAATAATATACCTCGGTCCCGTTTTGCTTTTACTGTTTATAATGAACCAGTAAGTCGTATATTACAGGCTGAGAAACTAAGAGTGGGTTATAGTGAGCCGTTATTTCCAGGCTTGAATTTACAAGTGAAAAAAGGAGAAAAGATAGCTGTTGTTGGTCATAACGGTATTGGAAAAACGACAATGTTAAAGACGTTATTAGGTCAAATAAAGCCGCTAAGCGGTTCAATTTTTGTTGGGGAACGAGTAAATCCTGCTTATTTTGCACAGGAAGAGTTTGCTTCAGAAATAACACCGTTAGAGAAAGTTTGGGCAGAACGACCAGATATGACAAAGAAAGAAGTGCGCCAAGTATTAGCGAAGTGTGGATTGAAAGAAGAACACGTATTAAAACCTATTCGTTTATTAAGCGGTGGAGAGCAAACGAAAGTGCGTTTATGTGAACTCATCGCAACGAAAAGCAATGTTTTAATTTTAGACGAACCGACTAATCATTTGGATGTAGAAACTAAGATGGCTTTAAAAGAAGCGTTACAACAATATAAAGGAACGGTTTTAATTGTCTCACATGAACCTTCTTTCTATGAATCGTGGATAACAAAAGTATGGAATATAGAAGAGTGGAATGCTGAACAATATGAATAAAGAAAAGACATTAGCTTTTATGAGCTAATGTCTTTTCTTTGTGATTAACATGATTTTCGAGAACTCTTACATGAGAATTGTATGAAGAAGCACTCTTATGGTGCGCTTATAAGCGTGCTTTTTCTTTTGTTATATTTATAATAATACGAAAGCCTTTCCCTAACAGGTGACTATCTTTCTTTATATATATAGATAGTTCAAAGTGGAATGAAAATAATTCCTATATGTAAAGAATAATGTGGATATTATAGGAAGACAATAGAAATTAAAGGAAATTCATGTAAAATTCAAATTAACTTCATATCAACTTCATATTAGAAATTAATTATAATAGGTTATTGTGATGCTTTTTATTTTTCATAAAATTAAAAGTTTGAATTTAGGAGGTATTGCTCAAACCTAAATTCAAACTTTAGTGAAATAATTAATGGATATTACGTCTAGTTTTCGCTAATGACGGCATTTAAAAGTTCGGCAGGATTACCTGTTCCTGCACCACCAATTGTAATAGATCCGCCAGGAGGAATTTCGCCATTCCATCCTGCGTTCGTAATTACATAATGATTATTTGTTTTACTATTAATTTTAGAATCCCAAACTTGTGTTAAATTGCCGCTATAATCAAATTCTAATTTCCAATTTTTAATAGGGGTCGTTCCATTATTTTTGATTATAATCGAGAAGTTATAACCGCTGCCCCAATTCGAAGTGACTGAAAATGTAGCAGTGCCATTTCCATCAGGAGGTGTCGTATTAGCTTCATCTGTTTTGACAGTAAGAGCGGTAGGTTGTGATTTATTTCCAGTAGCATCTTTGGCAATTACTGAAAATGTGTATTCCGTATTAGGTTTTAAGTTTTTAATTGTAATGCTATTTGTTGTTGCACTCCATTTTTCTTCTCCGGCAGTAATTTCGTATTCAGTAACGCCTACGTTATCAGTGGATGCAGTCCAACTTAATTGAACTGAGCTTGAATTTTTATTCGTAACTACAATATTTTTAACATTTGTTGGTGGCTCAGTATCTTTTTGACTAATAGGTCCACCAAGTAATTCTTTTACTAGCGTATCAAGTAATTTTGGACCACTACAACTATATTTTGGACTTGTACGGCAATCCCCGCTTAGTTCCCAAAACATTGCTCCACTTAAACCCTTCGTCTTTATATAGTCTGTTTTATATTTCATAGATTCATTGTCATCGTAGCTAATAAATGTGCCTGTAGTCGCATTATATAAGTAAGGTACTTTAGCTGTGTCATTCCAGTAGCGTACAAAACCATTTTTATTAACGTAATTGGCTGCTAAATCACCGTAATCATACACACCTGTGTCACCGGTAGAATAATCATCCCAAGTACCTTTAGAAGCAAGTTTCCCATCACTACCTGGTTTGCAAGGTTGATATTGTCCGTTATTTTCTTTTCCACAACTTTTCCAGCCACGTCCGTAAAAAGGTACGCCTAATACTAGTTTATCCACTGGAACACCTTCATTGGTATAAACGTCTATAGCACCATCTACGTAAAAATTCGTATTTGCTGCTGGGTCATTTGGATCCTTGTATAGAGCTGCATTATGATTAGAAGTAGCTTCCCATCCACCGTGGAAATCATATGTCATAATATTAATCCAATCGAGTATTTGAGAAATTTTCTTTAGCTCTGTATGATCAGCGTAGCGTTGACTTGCACCTGACGCGATTGTTAGTAAATATTGTTTGCCATCTTCAGCACCTGCTTTATTCAAAGCATTTCGGACGTCTTGAAGAAGAAGAGTGAAATTTTGTTTATCTTCAGGACGATAACTACCACCAGGAATTGTTTCAACGCCCGGATATTCCCAGTCTAAATCTACGCCATCAAATCCATATGCGCGAAGAAAAGCTACTGTAGATTCGGCAAATACTTTTCTTGTCTTTTCATCAGCGGCCATATCAGAAAAGCGGTTAGACCAAGTCCAGCCACCAACAGAAATTATTGTTTTTAAATGAGGATATTTAGCTTTTAATCGTTTTAGTTCTCCGAAATTTCCGCAACGGGCATATTTATCGCAATCTTCCCAAGTTGTACCTGAGCCAGGATACGATTTGGTAACATCAGCCCATGGTTCACCGAGTACGAGAGTACCATTAGGAACCTCTTTATTTTGCAATGGTACACCAGATTCTTTACAGTTCCACGTTTGTTTATTTGGATTATCCGGATGGGTAGAAGGATTTCCATGTTTTCCATTCCAACAAATATCCGCGAAAGCATAGTTAAGGTGAGTAAGTTTTGATGCATCAATGTCAGCAACTTGATAATTACGTCCGTAAACGCCCCACGAAGGAAAGTACCCAACAATTTTTTGACTTTGCTTTGGTGAATCTGCTAATGCGAGATTTGGAGTAATAAAATTTGTGAGAAAAAGAGGTAAGAAAAGTAGTAGAGATAGTAATAGCAGTGTGAATTTTTGAGACCTCATAGCCATTTCTCCTTTCAAAATAAAAGATATATTTAAAGGCATACGCCAATAAATCAAAATGAATCTAGACGTATGAAACGTCTAGATAAAATGATCAGACATCACGAAGTCTATACAAGGGAGCTGGGGGTGATTAAATCGTAACAAATGTAAGATTTAGTGTAAACGCTTTATTAAGTTGAAAAAGACTTTCTCAATACAAAAAGGCTTGAATACAAACTATATATGAAAACGAAAGGTCGGTATGGGAGGAAATAGCTCATTATAAATAAATTTGAGAAAAAATTGTATGGAGCCAATTATTAAAGACGTAGAAAGATAAGGAAATATCATGTGAAACAATAGTAAAAATATGTAAAGGAGGGAATAGTGTGGATGTGTTTTTGAACATTGCTGAAGAAAAAATTCGCCAAGCAATACGGAATGGTGATCTTGATTATCTTCCGGGAAAAGGAAAACCACTACAATTAGAAGATTTTTCAATGGTACCTCCAGAACTTAGAATGAGTTATAAAATTTTAAAAAATGCGGGAATGATTCCACCAGAGATGGAACTACAAAAAGATATATTAAAAATAGAGGATCTAATTGCCTGCTGTTATGATGAAGAAGAGAGAAAGAAATTACGAGAAGAGTTAACAATAAAAACGTTACGTTTTCAGCAGGTAATGGAAAAGAGAAAGATTAAAGATAGTTCAGCTTTTCGTATGTATCAAGACAAAGTATTTCGTAAATTACGCTAAGAGGGATAAGATGACTACATTTAAAACGATAGAAGAAATAGCGACCTATATCGAAGAACAACAATTGGTACTTCTGTTTATTAAAACGGAAAATTGTGGTGTTTGTGATGTTATGCTAAGAAAAGTAAATTGCGTATTAGAGAATTATGATTACGTAGAGAAAATAGAGATATTACTACAAGACATGCAAGAGATTGCGGGGCGATATGCCGTATTTACAGGACCGACAATTTTATTATTTTATAATGGAAAAGAGATCCTTCGAGAATCGCGCTTCATTTCACTTGAAAATCTAGAGAGAACCATTCAATTATTCGAGGAATAAGGGAGGCTTTTATATGGAATTTATTATCGTCATACTATTATTTGTTGTAGTTGGAATAATCGTAACAGCAGTTCGATCGAACAAAAAGAAGGTAAATCTTACAAAACAAAATAACATTCATAATTCATCTAACAGCTCATCACCATTATTTTTCTTTGCTGGATCTGATAATGATAGCTCGCATGATGGTGGCTCACATGATTGTGGAGGGTCTTTTGGGGGAGATAGCGGAGGAAGCTGCGGTGGTGGCGGTGATTGATGAAAATGCGCCTTATATAGGCGTATTTCTTTTTAAACAAACGTTTGATTAGTTGGCTTACATATTGCATAAACACAGTTAAACAAACGTTTGATTAATATTTTTAATATACTAAGGGGAATGGAAATGAAAAGGGAACCGAAAGTGAAAAATAAGGGGAAAGTATTGTTATTTTTATTAGCTGCGGGAGGCGTATTTCTTGTTAAATTAGCATTTAAATTTGGAACGATACATATGATTCGAACTTGGTTTGAAAGTACGTTTTCTTAAATAAGGAATATATCCTCTTGCGATAGAGGTTTTTGATTTGTTATTATTAGACTGAACGGTCGGTTTAAAGAGGTGTGAATATGAGAAGAAGCGCAGAAGAGATAAAGAAAGAAATTGCATATAAAGCAGAAAGTCTATTTTCACAGAAGGGCTACGCAGCTACATCTATGGAAGAGATTTGTGAAATTACAGAGCGAAGTAAAGGAAGTATTTATTATCACTTTAAAAGTAAAGAAGAATTATTTTTATTTGTAGTGAAACAGCATACGTATGATTGGGTTGAAAAATGGAATGAAAAAGAGAAGTTGTATAGTACTAGTACTGAAAAACTATATGGTCTCGCGGAATATCATGTAGAGGACATACAGCAACCAATTTCAAATGCAATAGAGGAATTCTCTATGAGCCAAGTTGTAAGTAAAGAGATTCTGGATGAACTGTTAGCTTTAACTAGAGAATCATATGTTATGTTTGAGAAATTAATTGAAGCAGGTATACAGTCTGGAGAGTTCCGTGAAGATAATACTCGTGATCTTATGTATATTGTGAACGGATTATTATCAGGGCTTGGAGTACTTTACTACGAGTTAGATTATAAAGAGCTGAAACGTATTTATAAAAAGGCAATAGATGTATTGTTAAAAGGAATGGCAGCTGAATAATAAGTCAGTTGCTTTTCTTACAAAACAAATTAGACCGAACGGTCGGTTTATGGAAGGGGAATGAAAGTGAAAGCTTTATTTAAAAACCGAGCATTTATGCTCGTTATGGCATCTGATATTTTACAACAATTTGCAATTTGGATCAGAAATATGGCTCTTTTATATTTCATAATGGAGCGGACAAATAATGATCCAGTTTCAGTGTCTCTATTATCTGTCATGGAGTATGCACCTATCTTTATTTTCTCGTTCATTGGTGGTGCATTAGCAGATCGCTGGAATCCGAAAAGAACAATGGTCGCTGGAGATGTGTTGAGTGTACTGTCTATTATAGGAATTGTCCTGTTGTTAAAGCTGGATTATTGGCAGGCTATATTTTTTGCAACACTCATTTCCGCGATTGTAGGTCAGTTTTCTCAGCCCTCATCTTCGCGTATATTTAAGCGCTATGTAAAAGAAGAACAGGTAGCAAATGCGATTGCATTTAACCAAACATTACAGTCATTATTTCTAATTTTTGGGCCAGTGGTAGGATCGCTTGTGTATACACAACTTGGTTTATTTACGTCACTATATAGCTTAATCATTTTATTTTTGTTATCTGCTATCGCCCTTTCATTTTTACCAAAATGGGTTGAAAAAGAGAAAGTGGCAAGAGATTCATTAAAAAATGATATAAAAGAAGGATGGAAATACGTTCTTCACACGAAAAATTTACGTATGATTACGATCACTTTTACAATTATGGGTTTAGCTGTTGGATTAACAAATCCATTAGAGGTGTTTCTTGTAATAGAACGCCTTGGAATGGAAAAGGAAGCAGTTCAATATTTAGCAGCAGCTGACGGAATAGGTATGTTAATCGGTGGTATTGTTGCTGCAGTTTTCGCTTCAAAAGTGAATCCGAAAAAGATGTTCGTATTCGGTATGAGCATATTAGCGATGTCATTTTTAGTAGAAGGGCTATCTACATCATTTTGGATTACTAGTTTCATGAGATTTGGAACAGGTATTTGTTTAGCTTGTGTTAATATCGTTGTCGGTACGCTTATGATTCAACTTGTACCAGAAAATATGGTTGGAAGAGTAAACGGGACGATTTTACCACTGTTTATGGGGGCAATGCTAATTGGAACTTCACTAGCTGGAGGATTAAAGGAACTAACTTCACTAGTTATTGTGTTTTGTATAGCAATGGCACTTGTTTTATTAGCGATAGGGCCAGTTCTACGCATGCAAATAAAGAAAGAAGATGTCGTTAATAAAGAGAAACTAACAAATTCGTTAGCTTCGAAATAACTATTTTAAGGGAGCAAAATTGCTCCCTTTTTCTTTGAGGAACTTTTGACAACTATATGAGCCAATTATATACTGATGTTGTAAAAACGATTTTACAGGTTAGGAGCAATGGTGTGAAAAATCAAATCTATGAATTACGCACTGAAAATAATATTTCACAAGGCGCATTAGCTGATAAATGCAAGGTTTCTAGACAGACGATAAATGCAATTGAGAATAATAAATATGATCCAAGCTTAGCGTTAGCATTCCGTTTAGCTGAAGTATTAGGAACAACTGTTGATAAATTATTTTTGTACAAGCAGTAGAGTCGTTTATTATAAGGCGCACCGTTAAAAATAAAAAAGATCCTCTTCTCATGAGAAGAGGATCTTTTCTTATAGCGTTTTAGTCTTTGGACTAGGTGGTGTAACGGATGTATTATTTTCTGGAACTCTAGTTAATAAGAATCCACCGATAATAAACAGAACAATAATACTAAGAACACCAGCGTTTGTTTTTCCTGTTAATTGCGTTGTAACACCGACTAATACCGGGCCCATAATTGCGGCAAACTTACCAAAGATATTATAAAATCCGAAGAATTCATTAGCAGATTCTTTTGGTACTAGTTTTGCAAAGTATGAACGACTTAGTGCTTGAATACCACCTTGAGATGTAGCAACTAACATTGCTAAAATCCAAAAATCAAGTGTCGTTTTTAAGAAATAAGCATATATGCAAATGATGATATAAATAATGATACCGACATATAGCATTTTTTTACCTGTAAATGTTGCTGATAATTTTCCATATAATAAAGCAAATGGACAAGCGACAATTTGTGTTACAAATAATATGATTAATAGATTAGTTGCACTGATACCGAGATCTGTTCCGTAAGCGGTGGACATGGTAATAATTGTATCGACCCCATCAATATAGAAAAAGTAAGCGATTAGGAACATGAATACAGTTTTATATTCTTTAATATTTTTAAAAGTAGCAGCAAGGCGTTTGAAGCTCATTGTAATTGGTCTAGGGTGACGTTCAATATAGTGCTTTTGCTCTACGTTTTTTAGCATTGGAATCGTAAATAACCCCCACCAAAGAGCTGTTATCGCAAATGAAATTTGACTAGCAATACCAACAGATAAAGGGATAGTTCCTTTTTGAGAAAGAATAATAAGAGCGATACAACCGATGAAAGGAATAGTACTCCCAATATAGCCTAATGCGAAACCTCGCGTAGAAATTCGATCCATTCTATCTTCAGAAGTGACATCTACTAAAAATGCATCATAAAAAATGTTTGCTCCAGCAAAACCGACTAAGGCGAGCATATAGCATCCTAATAATAAGTACCACTGAGATGTTGGAACGACTGCTAACATACTTGTAAATACGATACCGAGTCCAAAGAAGAATGTGAAAAATCGTTTTTTAAATCCTTTATAATCAGCAACTGTGCCGAGAATAGGAGCAAGTATAGAAATTAAAAGTGTAGCGAACGAGTTTGCATATCCCCAATATGCTGTTGAAGTTGCCCCGGATAGTCCAGCTTCTTTTGCAGCTGCTTTAAAGTAAATTGGAAATAATGCAGTTGTAATGACGAGCGAATATACCGAGTTCGCCCAATCGTATAATATCCAGCTTTTTTCTTGTCTGGACATTTTTTTCATATAATGTTCCCCCTTAAATTTGTTTTACTAACAGTGTACAAAAATAAAAATTATAAAAAGAGAAACAGTGATGAATTTTACATAACTTTTACATATATACACAGTTCTTTACAATTGGAGTAAATCCTCTACAATTGCTCCGTCTGTTTCACCTAAGTGTAAACCGAGTAGTCTAGCGATAGTTGGACCTTCATCAATAAGCCTCATGTACGGGACGGTAACGCCGCTTTTTATTCCTTTCCCAGCAGCGATAAAAATTGTTTCATAGTTAGGTTTTGTTGGAGAGTATCCATGCGTACCAAATGTATATTTTTTACTAGGCGTAACATCTTTTTCAGTAATTTCTTTTATAAAATCTCCTGTATAGTTTTCAGTGAAATAATAACCCTCTTGTGCTTCTAACATAAATAAACAATTACCATCTGCACCGCGGTCTTTCGCAGCTTCATCATGAAGTATAAATTCAATTCCATTCTGTTTATTTTGCAGCAGTTCTTCAAGGAGTAGTTGTACTTCTCGAATTGTATCCGTATCATTTTTGTCTTTCACATATACATAGGCAGAGCCATCACAACTTTGGCAATAGGCTTTCCAGTCTACTAATTTGCCTTTTTTATTAAGAGATATAAGTCCTCTTTGATGGAATAGCACATTTAATTGGATGGATTTGTTTTCACTTAAAGCGCTATGATCACCAAGGGCAATAATTGTACTTTCTTCGTATAGATCACTGTCTTTTAAAGTTTGAATAATTTTCCCTAGCCGCTCATCATGTCTATGAATTGCAGCTATTGTTTCGTTAGATTCAAAGCCATGATAATGTCTTTGCGTGTCTAAATCAGTGAAATGTACGAACATAACATTAGGCTTTTTCGTCTGAATGGTGTGTACAGCAGAGGCGAGGACGAAACCATCCAGCTCTGGTTGTGATAAACCATTTCTTATATGGCCGAAACGACGATTTAAATCTAATTGGTATAGTGGGCTACCGCTAAATAAGGAAACTAACACTTGATTTTGCCACGGTCTATTGGGGAAAATTTCTGGTAAATTGTAATCAATGTTTGCTCTCCCAGTAACAGGCCATAGAAGGGCAGCTGTCGTTAAATTTGCTTTACGTGCTTCATCATACAATGTTGTTCCTTTTATCGATTTTCGGTACCAATGCCAATCAGGTGATTCACGCCCTGGTTGAAGTAACGTATTGCTAACAACACCGTGCTTGTTAGGGTAATTACCGGTTACGATTGTTGAGTGGCTTGGATATGTTACAGAAGGATAAATTGGTTCTACTTTTTCGACAACCGTGCCCTTTTTTATTAGAGATTGGAAATGAGGTAGTTTTTGTAGTATAGGAAAATCTAAAGCTGATAAACAGTCGAATGATAAAATAATGACGTGGTTTGTTAATGCTTTATCCATAAAGTTCCCTCCTGATTATATAAAACCTATTCTTATATATTACTATTAATACCTAGTAATAAAAATATATTTTTAGGTGGAAATTCATTATTTATTTTCAGAAAAAATAAACATATAATTAAGTATAAGGGAATCTATGGAAGGAGGAAACACTATGGATTGGTTAGATGGATTTGGTATCTTTTACATCATTGGCGGAATCACGATTATCCTTGTATTTGCTATTTCATATTTACTAAAGAAACGGTTTCCAGATAAACAGTTCGATATTATATTTGCACTTAGTTTAATACTTCTTTGCTTAGCGTCCTTTCCCGTTACAATGATGGTTATTGGTGGGTGGGAAGGAATGGGATATGGATTTATTGGTTTCTTCGTTCTACTAGGGACACTTATCGGTATGATTGCACATCAACTTGTAAAAATCTCTCGAAAAAGCTACGTATAAAACTGCAAAAAACGAAAAGAATATATAATAATAAGAAAATTAGCTATTGTTTTAAAAAAGAATTTGTATTATGATAATCAACAAATTTATTTCGTTATAACGATGAAAAAGGACTAGTACATGTTCAACCTTTTTAGCAGAGAGAGAATCCGCCAGGCTGAAAGATTCTTAAAAAGGCAATATGGAACCTGCCTTTGAGTTCTGCATATGCAGCGGGAATTTCCCGTTATCAAGAAGAGAGCATATACAATTTTTGTGTATGAATCAGGGTGGTAACGCCGGCAAAGCTCGGTCCCTATTTAGGGACGCGGGCTTTTTTGTATTTTCTAGAAGGAGGAAGACTGACTATGGCAAAAGAACAAGTGCAAGCCATTACGAAGATGGAAGAGGACTTTGCGCAGTGGTATACCGATATTGTAAAAAAAGCCGAACTGGTTGATTATTCAAGTGTAAAAGGGTGCATGATTTTACGTCCATATGGTTATGCCTTATGGGAGAATATGCAGAAGGTGATGGATGAGAAGCTAAAAGAAACTGGCCATGAAAATGTATATATGCCAATGTTTATCCCAGAGAGTTTATTGCAAAAAGAGAAGGATCATGTTGAAGGGTTTGCTCCTGAAGTAGCATGGGTTACGCATGGCGGAGATGAAAAGTTAGCGGAAAGACTTTGTGTACGTCCTACATCTGAAACTTTATTCTGTGAGCATTTTTCAAAAATTGTGCAATCCTATAATGATTTGCCAAAATTATACAACCAGTGGTGTTCAGTAGTTCGTTGGGAGAAGACAACTAGGCCATTCCTTCGTACGACAGAATTTTTATGGCAAGAGGGTCATACAATCCATGAAACAGCAGAAGAATCGCAGGCTGAAACATTAAATATTTTAAACTTATATGCTTCTTTCTGTGAGGATTATTTAGCGATACCAGTTATTAAAGGACAAAAAACAGAAAAAGAGAAGTTTGCTGGAGCAAAGGCAACTTATACAATTGAAAGCTTAATGCATGATGGGAAAGCACTTCAAACAGGAACATCCCATAACTTTGGAACGAATTTCTCTGAAGCATTTGATATTAAATTTTTAGATCGTAACGGTAAGTGGCAATATGTACACCAAACATCTTGGGGTGTATCAACAAGAATGATAGGTGGGCTAATTATGGTTCATAGCGATAATAATGGACTTGTAATGCCACCAAAAGTTGCTCCAGTGCAAGTTGTTATCGTACCAATTGCTCAGCATAAAGAAGGAGTTTTAGCGAAAGCAACAGAGTTACAAGGACATATTCAAAAAGTTGCACGCGTGAAAATAGATGCTAGTAATAAAACACCGGGCTGGAAATTTAATGAGTATGAAATGAAGGGCATTCCAATTCGATTAGAAGTTGGGCCTAAAGATATTGAAAAGAATCAAGTTGTACTTGTAAGAAGAGATACGAAAGAAAAAGAATTTATATCAATGGATCAATTAGAAGAACGTATTCCAGCACTACTTGAGGAAATTCATGACTCTTTATTTAATAAGGCAAAAGTATTTCGCGATGAGAATACGTATAGTGCGACGAATTTTGAAGAGATGAAACAAGTAGCTGATGAAAAGCAAGGATTTATTAAGGCAATGTGGTGCGGAGAATTAGCTTGTGAAGAGAAACTAAAAGAAGAAGTTGGAGTATCTTCACGTTGTATGCCTTTTGAGCAAGAGCATTTAGCTGACGAATGTATTTGTTGTGGTAAAGAAGCTAAACAAATGGTGTATTGGGGAAAAGCGTATTAATAATCCTTCTGATAGGTGATAAAAAGGACTTTAGGCTGCATAATAAAATGCAACCTAAAGTCCTTTTAGTTTTTACAATTTATTTCATGTATTTTTTAGTGGAAGGATGTGTTTTATTTTGCGTTTTTACGGCGAATAAATAGTAACATACCAATTAGGAATGTTGAAAGCCCCATTAAAATAGATGCAGGATAATGTGTTGCCGTATTCGGTAACTTATCGCCTTGTTTTTTCGCATTATCTTTTACATTGCCACCTTGAGAGCCGTTTCCACTGCTATCGCCTTTAACACGGTTACCGCCCTGAGAGCCATTACCACCTTGAGAACTGCTATCGCCTTTAACACGATTACCGCCTTTAGAGCCATTGCCCCCAGAGCCCTTGCCACCAGACCCCTTGCCACCAGACCCTTTGCCACCAGACCCGTTGCCACCAGAGCCACTGCCACCAGAACCGTTCCCGCCCGAACCATTGCCGCCAGAACCGTTACCACCAGAGCCGTTACCGCCGGAAC
>NZ_JAKUFY010000035.1:0-55109 GCF_022663675.1 Bacillus cereus group sp. BfR-BA-01355 | reverse complement strand
AAGAAAAACCATCTGTTACAAAGCAAAGAGCTTTTTCTGGACGCCCAACATCTTTTCGTGATTGGAGAGCATCTAGTCAAAAAAATTAGGGAATGTTATGTGAAATGATAAGTAAAAAAGTACAGTCTGCTGTAGAAAAGACTGTACTTTTTTATGTCAGTAGAGAATGTTAAGGTAGACGTATTTATTTGGCCTATTCCACTTTTAATTGGAGTTCTTTATCTAACTTATCATTATTAATTTTTAAAGTTAATCCTTGCGTGTTTTTCGGTACATCAAATACAATGTTTCCTTCCGAACTTTCATTAGGATTAACAATATTAAATTTGAATGTGGAGATATTTGCAGCTTTAAGTACTAACTGATATTCATTGGAAATGTGATATTCTCTTCCAAATCCATCAATTAATTTAAAGTTGTTGATATCTAGTGTAATGGGTTCTTCTTTGTGATTATAAACTGCGATATCTAATACTTTAAAGACACCTTGTGCTTTAACTTCTCCAGTCCCTAGAACATCTAATGACTCGGCAGATCCCATTGACATGTATACATCAGAGGAATCTACATTGGTAGGAAGTTCTTTTTGCGGAACCTTGCGATTAAGTTCGTTATTCTCTGTTTTTTTTTGAAGTCTTTTGCTCGTTTTTCGCAGATGTATCATGTGAACTGCAAGCTGATACTCCAAACAAGAATGTGCTACATAATAATGATGTTAATAACTTTTTGTTCATTGTTTGTTTCTTCCTTCCAAAATAGAAGCACTTTTAATGAGTGCTATATATATTTATCTTTATATGTATTACATTTTATATCTTATTATATTGATTTTGGAAGGAAAAGGGAAAATATTGTGCATTTCTCTGATTCGAATTATTTATCTGTCTAAAAGTTGAAATTAAAATGAGCCCCATAAATGATAAACCATTCCACTAACAAAAAACACTAATCCTAAAAATAAAACAATTAAAGCAAGCACTCCATTTTTATTATGTTCCATAAAATTAGCTCCTTTTTCATTTACTTACATACAAAAGCCTCTAGTCGTAATTATAGCTAAAGACTTTAATCTTCATACTTTGTAGTTTATAAAAAAGTTGTACTTCTGTATTAATTTGGAATATGATTATTTAAAGAGAAGGTGATGAGTACATGCAGGAAACAAAACAATTCCCACTTATATCGGGAAATCTCTCATTAGATTTAGTAAATACAGAGTTAGTTAAGCGTGGACAACGTTATGATTTATTAATAACAGATGAAGATGTATTAGAATGGCTATATGTAATAAAGGTTAATCTTCCTTTTTTGAATGGAAAAACATTTATAGGGGTTCAAGAGCGAATGAAGCTGGTTACATCTAGTATATTAGAAATAAGAAATATAATGAGAAAGCAGTTTGAGGCAATTGCTGATCAGCACGAAATTTCCAATGATTTTATTACGTATTTAGAAAAACAAATTGAGAAAGCACCGTTTACATATAAAATCATTGAACAGCAGCTAGTACCTATCCCGGTTGGAGAAATCGAGGATGTACTCACATCGTTAATTGCATTTGATGCTTTAACTTTAATAGTAGAAAATAAGCTTATTTCCCTTAAAAGGTGTTCAAACCCTGACTGTGTTTTATTATTTATAGATAAGAGTGGAAAACGAAAATGGTGTTCTATGAAAATATGTGGGAACCGGAAAAAGGTAGCAAAATTCCAGAATCGAAAATGTGAAGAAGTTTAGGGAATCAACTTATAACAGTTGATTCTTTTTTTGTATTCTTGAACTAACCCTTAAAATTAATGTTTACAGGTTAGTTATGTCAGGTTATAATTGTTGGTAAATAAAGGAGGAGAACGATGGATAATATAACAGCAACTAAGCAGAAAGATCCTCAACCAATAAGTGTACGATATTTTACAAAAATGAAAGGGAAAGGAAGAAGCCCATTACAAGTAAATGTAAAGGACTCTTTAACGGGACTACTAGGGGGATTTTTAACAATTCTTACCTTAACATATTTAACGAGCATAACCTCTACAGAATTATTAATGGCTCCATTTGGGGCGAGTTGTGTATTAGCGTTTGGAGTTTGGAATGCGCCATTATCTCAGCCGCGTAATATTATTGGAGGACATTTGATTTCAACTTTCATCGGTCTATCAATATATCATTTGTTTGGGAATGAATATTGGACAATTGCTTTAGCGGTGGGGATGGCAATAGCCGTTATGATGTTAACGAGAACGACGCACCCTCCAGCAGGCGCCGATCCGATTATCGTTATTTTAGGGGCAAATAGTTGGAGTTATTTAGTAACACCAGTTTTAATTGGCTCCGTTGTTATTGTAGTTATTGCTTTATTCATTAATAATATGAGTAGTAAAAGAAATTATCCAACTTTTTGGATGTAGTTTGTGAAGTGAAAAATAATTTAAGTGAGTATTCTATTCTTACTATGTTTTCATTTCACATACATTTTAGTTTACAAAGAAAAGACACCCATATAAGAGTGTCTTTTCCAATAGTTTTTTAGCAGAAGCAAGAAGCTCCAACGATGATTAATAAAATAAACAATACAACTAATAGTGCAAATCCTCCAGAAAAACCGCAGCTTCCACCGCAACTACCGCCAAATCCCATAATAGTTCCTCCTTTAATAAGAGGGGAAAACAAAGGGTCACTCGTGTTTTTTAACGGATTCCATTTACTTTATGTTTTGAAGTATAAACATGAGCGGGTCCTTTTGAAAATAAAAAAGACACCTTGAGGTGCCTTTTGTCCAATGTAATTTCATTAATATTCGTTAGCATAAAACTCTTTTATTAATTTTATTTCATTTGTATCTGGATTAAACTTAAATATTTTAATTTGATTAGATTCGTCTTTGTATGCAAATGTATTCTCACCAACTTGGGTCATATTGCTCGTGTTTACGATAGGTTCACTACCGTGATCAGTGATTTCCACAGTTTTCTCACGATCCCAGAATGCAATGACAATAATCAAAACGATAAGACATACACGTATAAAACGTAATTCTCTTGCAACAGGATGTTCCATCTGTTAGTCTCCTTTACTGTTTGATAGATTCTGTTTATAAAAGAGATAATTCCTAGGAATAGAATATAAATAAAAAAGACACTTTAAAAAGTGTCTTTTTTATTTTAGTTATGCGCATTACTTAATAAGACGCTAGTTCCTCAGTCTGGCTATGAGTAACTATGTAGGGTGATTTCATTATAACATTTTAACCAGTAATGGGTCTATATGGAATTTAGTTGATTTTAATTTTGATTATTCATAACTATTTGTTAAGTGTTTAGATGAAGGAACTAAGCTTGTTTTAGAAGAGTATTTAGATGAACTTGATATAGGTGCTATGTCTTATACATTGGTCTTGCGGCAATACAACTGGAGAAAGGGGAGGTTTGCATTAATCGAGCGAGGGGAAAATCGTGAGCTTTGGGAAGAAGCTGATGTAGAAGATTATGAAGAGAGAAAGTTTTACATACATTAAAAGCACAGCTGATAAAGTGTAGAGTTATATTTCCCTTTACACGAACATAACGGTATAATATAGTTAAGTTAAGTAAACTTAACTATTAAGTGAAACGAAATAAAAGCATGGAGGATGCTATGACTAGAACGTATAAAGAAGTAATTAATGAAATGAATCGAGCCTATACGGAACTCTATATTTTACTATTTCAAGATTTAAAGGATGAGTTCGGTCTTACTGGGCAGCAAGAGAGCATGTTATTTCATATTCATTTAAATGAAAACACGACAGCAAATAACATTGCGAGTACGTTTAATATAACGAAAAGTGCTGTGAGCCAAGTTTTATCGAAATTGGAAAAACAACAGATGATTTCAAAACAAGTAAACCCTAATAATAAAAGGGAGTATTTTCTTACACTTGGTCCAAAAGGTAGTAAGTATATAGAGCGGTTGTCTGAGTTAGATGATGTATTAATTGAGAAATACTTTTCCAAAATCGATATAAATGCCCTAGAGCAAATGACCGATACGTTAACGAAAATAAATAAAGTGATATTGGAAGAAAAGCAGAAGGATATTGATTGTAATGAGTAAGAAGCAAGATGAAACAATTAGTAGAAAGGAGGGGAAGCATGTGATGAGTTACATACCGAATATGATTACGATAGCAAATTTTGTGTGTGGGCTTTTGGCTATTCACGCTGTTTTCGTTCACGATATTTATTTGGGAGCAGTTTTTATTATTACGGGTATGTTGTTTGACCTTTTTGATGGCATGGTCGCTCGGAAACTTGATTCTGTTTCGGAAATAGGCGGAGAGCTAGACTCATTTGCGGATTTAGTTACTTTTGGTGTGGCACCGTCTATTCTTGCATATAGTGCTTCGTTAAAAGATTTACAGTCTATCGGGATGATATGTGCCCTCGCGTATAGTATTTGTGGAATGCTTCGGCTTGCGAGGTTTAACACACGGCAAAGCAAACTCCCAACATTCATCGGAATGCCCATTCCATTTGCGGCGATGTGTATCCTCATTTTATGCCGCCTAAATAATCCAGTTTCCGTGGCATTTGGTACATGCGTACTCGCTTATTTAATGGTGAGCAAAATCAAATTTCCTCATTTTAAAAAAGATATAGCTGAAAGCTTGAAGCCTGAAAGCTTGGATTGATGATACGGAACTACAATGAGAAAGATAAAGGAGAATAACATGATTCGTATGGCACTAAGATCGTTCAACATACAAATGTATTGTTTGCTAGGCGTAATGTTATTGGGATGGTTGCTGACACCTTTTTCAGCCCAGTTTGTAGGGATAAGTATTGGCCTTTTGGTGAGTATGTACTGCGCCTGGATTTTAGGAAGGCGTATTGAAAAGTTCGGAGATAGCATTGTAAAAAAAGAAAAAGCACCGATGCTCGGAATGATGAATCGGTTCGCAGCCGCAATACTCGGTGCGATTATTATGTATGAAATAGAACACCATGAATTCATGTGGACATTCGCTGCTGGAATTATGGGGGGATATTTCTTGGTTATTATTAATTTAGGGTATTACAGTATGAGGGATGCGGAGGAATAAAGAAAAGACACCCTAAGGTGCCTTCCTTCGACTTGAACCATTTTCATTTAATACGAATCTATCCGTATTACCCCTTTGTTATAAATGTAAACACACCCTATAAAACAGAATCATCTATATACACCAGATTGTTAGTTCATAAAATACAAGAAATTTGAGATTAGTATCGGAGTAACGCCACATCCCCTAAAATGATTGATATGTTACGCCTATCAAAAGAATCTGCTTTATAGAACGTGTCCACAGTTTATATTTTACTATATTTAATATTCATTAAGTGTATTTTTTGTTAATATGTATAATTACATAAAGTTGAAGGCGAAAGAGAGTATGCTTTCGTATTGTGTAATGAAGAAAAAACACTTTAAGGTGCCTTCTTTCGATTGGAATCATCTTAATTGTATTGCGTCGTTATCATATAAGAAAAAAGACATCAATTAAGATGTCCTTTTTTCTTTGTAAAATTGGTGTTAAGAAGGTATAACCTATGAATAATATAACAATCATCGAGTAAGTTTATTATAGCAGCGATAAATAGGGTTTTTATATGTAATATTACATATATATAGATTTATTTATATTTTATTTGTATATTTTAATTGTCTGTTCCTTGTTTTAATTCGTTTAGTTATATTATTTTTTGAGTGCTCCAGCAATGGAGCCTTTTTTTAGTATTCTATTTTGATGATGTTCCATAAGATTAGCACCTTTTAAAGCTGTTTTTATATAAAAAGCCTTTAACTTGTAATTATAGCTAAAGGCTCTAAGTGTCATACTTTATAGTTTATAAAATCTTATAAGAAGAATAACCAGTATTTTATATAGAATTTATTCCGCTATTTGCCGGGCTGCCTGTAAACGCCCAAGTGGTGAGAGCTGATTAAAGTTTCACTTTATAATGTTTTTTATCCAATTTGGAATTGAAAATGTACTAGCTTGATAATGAAGCTAGGTTATTAGAAGTGAAAAATTTTAGTTTTATTATAATTAATAGAAATGAAAGTAGTGTAAATATAAATCCACTCCAAATAAGTTGATGAATACCTAAGTTTGAAATGAACCAGCCTCCAATAGTTGTTCCTAGAGTAATTCCGAGATTTGAGAATGAAACGAATAGGCTATTACCAAATTCGGGTGCTTCTCTTGCTTCACTTATTAACCATGTTTGACCAACAATTAATCCACCAGCATGCACGATTCCCCAAATGAATACCATAAAAATCATTGGAACAAGATAAGAACCTAAATAATAAACCAATATGTAAACAATAGAATATAAAATAGGGAACGATATTACTGTATTTACTATGCTTCTTTGCAAGAGACTACCAAATAAATGATTGCCTAAAATCATAACTATACCAAATATGAATAGCATGATACTGATGAGAGATCCATTCATGGAAGTTACTTTTGCAAGGTACTCGGCGAAGTAGCTGTATACGGAAAACATAGCTGCAAAAAGGAATGTGATGGTTAAAATATTTAACCATAATCCTGGTTTGCCGAGTATACGAATTTGTTTGCCGAAAGACATTTTTTCTTTAACGGGCATAGAAGGAAGTGAGATTAGCATTCCAATGAATGCAAGGGCGTTAATAAGCGCTCCGAATAAGAAAGCAATTTCTAATGAAAATTGATCTGCAAGGTAAGAGGTTAATGGTACACCTAGTGCAAAGCCAACCGTAATTCCCATGAAAACTTTTGTAACCGCTTGACCACTCTTTTCAGGAGGGGCAAGTTTAGCAGCTGTTACAAGAGCGATTGAAAAGAAGAGTGGGTGAAGTGCTGCTGGTAAAATACGAAAAACAAGCATGATTTCAAATTGTGTTGTATAAGCGTAGATTATATTTGAAATAACAAAAACAAAGATGACTGTTAATAAAATTATTTTGCGATTAATACTAGAAATGAGCAGAATTAAAAACGGACCAGAAATAGCAACGACTAGTGCGAATATACTTACTAAAAATCCTGCTTGTGCAGTTGAAATGCCAAATTTCTGAGTGATTTGTGGTAATACGCCGACAATACCCATCTCGGTAGTAATAATTCCAAACACCCCTATTGCTAGTGTAAGAATAAGTAAAGGACTTACTTTTTTCATTTGTAAAACTCTCCATTCTTATTATTATTTTGAAAGTAAAATCGATTTATTAACAAAGAAATGAGCATGATTGGATGTCAATAGTATTAGAATTATGTAATGTTAAATACAAAGACAGATATCTAAATAACTAGATATGATATGTTAAAAAAATGCTCCTTTCTATGTTTCTTACTTTTATAGGTAGCGAAGTTTTAAAAAGAATGTATTGGACAGCTATATAAAAGTAGAATGTGTGAAAGCAAATAATCAATTGGTAGGTTGATTATTTGCTTTCATTTTATAATTCGTTTTGAACGTATTCAGAAAACTCTCGTATTGTTTTTTCATTTCGGCGATAGTAGGTCCATTTTCCAATTCGGTCAGATTGTAGTAAACCTGCTTTTTTCATAGTTAATAAATAACTAGAAATAACCGATTGGGCTAAGCCAGTTTTAAGCTGGATATCTCCTACGCACACTCCAACTTGAAAACTAAGGCCTTGCTCTAGATAAGCTTTTTCATCGAAATGGTTTTCTGGATTTTTCAACCATGATAAAATTTGACATCTTGTTTCATTTGACAATGCTTTATAAATTAATAAAGGTTCCATAAGGATATTATATCTACTTTTATAGATTTGTAAATGGGTTTGTGTGATTTTAAGGGAAGAAGGTATAGTTGATCCCCTCGAATAGGAACAGGGTGCTCTTGATCTGTACCTTTTGTAAAGGACATTCTAAAAAAAGTTAGGCAACCTAAAAAAGATGATTTCTGTATGCAAACAGGAGTCATTTTCTTTAAATTCTATTGATAGCAAGAGTGATTATAGTACGTCATATATTTCTTAATTTCATGTGTTAACTGAACAAACGATTCACATGAGTTTATATATGCTGCATCGGTTAAAGTATTACAGGCAAAAATGATAGTATTGTTAGGTTTAAGCATGTTGTTGCCTAGCTATCAATGGCGGATTCCTAAGAAGAGTAATAATAAAACCCAACTGAAGATTTAAGAAAAATTTTATGTTTATCCCACTCTTTATTTTAAAAGTTTTTCCTATCCTATAAATGACTTACATCATGAAGGAGACTAAAAAAGACAAAGTCATAGATGAAAATGTAAAGTTAGGGGATTCTACATGCATACAGGAGTTTTGATTAGTTATTTGTATACGTATTTTTTTACTATAATTTTTTGTATTGTGTTTCAAATTGGATTTTATTTTAAAGCGAAAAACAATATATCTATTCGGCATTTTTTATGGGTGTATGTTTTTCTATTCTACCTTTCGCTAGTGTATAAGGTGACGCAAATCGCGACTGTATGGGATATAAGTAGATATGAAACGTGGATTCGTGTAAGTCAAATCAACTTGACTCTATTTGATACGGTAGGTAGTACTACGTATCTTTTGAACATTGTACTGTTTATGCCGTTAGGTTTTTTATTACCGACTATTTGGCCGCAGTTTAGAAAGATAAAAAACACCGTATGCGCGGGATTCTTTTTTTCATTGGCAATTGAGTTAAATCAATTACTAAATAATAGAATTACAGATATTGATGATTTATTTACGAATACCCTTGGGGCAATTATTGGGTATGTCTTATATAAAGTATTATATACAGCGTTATTTAAATTGATATTGAAAAGAGAGGAAAAAAAGCTTGATACAAACTCGTCTCTAGTCATAAAATACGAGGCTGTTTTTTGTTTAGTGTGTTCATTTGTAGGTGCGATGTTCATTTATTATCCAGCTTTATTTGGAAGACCTGTAATCATTCAGTGAGGTGAGTATGAATTTCTTTTGAACGCTCGAGCGATATTTCAATTTGTAAAAAGCCTTTAACTTGTTATAGTTAAAGGCTTTTATCATCATAATTTTTACTTACCAATTACCCACTCTAACATCCGCCTTCAACCACTTCACCCAATCCAAATCCTCTACCTTAAGCAAACTGAGAGAAACACCCTTCATATCTAAAGAAGTCAACAGCGTACCAACCTTTACGAACTCCACATGTAATCCTTCCAGTTCACACAAACGGCGAATGTCATTTGCGAAAATGTATTGTTCCATTAATGGAGTTGCGCCGAGTCCATTAATAAGGATAGCGAAGTTGTCTCCTTTTCTCCAGCGGTAAATACTTTTTAGTTTGTTCATCAGTTCAATCGCTAATATTTCAGAAGAGGATAGTGCTTCTTTACGGTAACCTTTTTCTCCGTGAATGCCGACGCCATAAAACACTTCATCATCGTTTAATGTGAATGAAGCTTTTCCTTTCACTGGATCGTTGGCAGGGGAAAGGGCAACTCCTAATGTGTGTAAGTTTTCAGTAATAGAACGGCCGAGTGCTGTTAGTTCTTCTAAAGAATGTCCTTCAAGAGCGGCCGCACCAAGTATTTTTTGAACGAAAACAGTGCCAGCTACGCCGCGTCTTCTTTTATTAAAAGAAGCATCATCTTCAATTGAAACGTCGTCATTTACGATGATGTGGTCAATTTTTCTTCCTTCTTCTTTAGCAATTTGCTTTGCCGCTAGAAAGTTTTCAACGTCATCTTTAAAGTTTTTAATGATGAATAAAATATTTTTATCTTTCGGCATGAGGCGAGTTGCCGCCACAATTTGTTCCACTGTAGGCGGAGTGAAGATGCTTCCGTTTACTGCTGCCGTAAGCATTCCTTTTCCTACATAGCCAATATCAGCGGGTTCATGTCCGCTACCACCGCCGCTTATTATAGCAACGTTTTGCTTCAGTTTTTCAATATCTTTTACATAAATGATGTTATTTGTTTCGTCGTAATTTACTTTGTCGTTATGTTCAAAATAAAAGCCATGCATCATATCTTGAACAATATTTTGTACATCATTCATAATCTTTTTCATTGCTTTTGCCACCCTTTAATTACTTTGCTGACTGCTCCAGTAATAGTAGTAATTGATTGTTTATCATATTTTTCATGAGAGAAGACATAATGGATGGATTTACTTCGCACTTGCTTTCAATCCAATCTTTTATCGTTCCAACGAAGCCGTGACTATAAAAGGAGGCAATCGTATTTTTCGTTTCAATAGAAAGAGTTAAGCCACAGTTCACGGATAGTTCATCAATAATCTTCATATATAAGTTTTTCGTGTGCTCAAATAAATAGTGATTAAACGAGTTTTGTTCAATGACTTTAAAAGCATTTCGGTAAAATTTTTGATTTTCGTAAAAGTAATCAAATAATAAATCGAAAATGTTTTCCCATGTTTCATAATCGAGAAAGTCGATAATGTTTTCTTTCGTTTCTTCTCTATAAATCCAGCTTAATAGTTCAAATTTATCTTTAAAATGATAATAAAAAGTTTGCCTACGCATTTGACAGTGTAACATAATATCGCTCACTGATATTTTATGAAACGACTCTGTTTCCATTAAATATTTCAATGAGTTCGCGATTATTTTTTTAGAAATTATAGAAGAGGTCATCTGAATCATCCCTAGAATGTTAGTAATATAAAAATCCTATCTATAAATGAGAGCGGTGTCTTTAGACAGATTGTCCATTTTGTCCGTTTACTATAAAACGCTTTCATTTTAACATGAGTAGTAAGAAGAAGATTTCAAATATATCACAATATATTAAAGGAATTGAGGGATAATCACAATGAAAAAGATTATAAACAAACCAGAAACATTAGTAATGGAAATGTGTAACGGAATGGTTATGGCTCACCCAGAGCTTGAACTTTTGAAAAAATATAAAGTTATTAAGAAGAAAGAAATGAACGAAAACAAAGTAACGTTAATTAGTGGCGGCGGTAGTGGCCATGAGCCGGCACATGCAGGATTAGTCGGAAAAGGAATGTTAGATGCGGCGGTGTGCGGAGATGTGTTTGCGTCACCTTCACAAATTCAGGTGTATCAAGCGATTAAAGAGACAGCTAGTAAAAAAGGAACGTTATTAATTATTAAAAATTACAGCGGCGATATTATGAATTTCAAAAACGGAGCTCATTTAGCGACGGAAGATGGAATTGAAGTCGACTACGTAAAAGTGGATGATGATATTGCGGTAGAAGATAGCCTATATACAGTAGGACGCCGCGGCGTTGCGGGAGTTATTTTAGTTCATAAAATTGCCGGCGCAGCAGCGGAAGAAGGTATGGATTTAGGAGCGGTGAAAGCTGTAGCGGAAAAAGCAGCGGCTAACGTGCGCACAATCGGTTTAGCGTTAACTTCTTGTACAGTTCCAGCGAGCGGATCACCTACTTTCACACTTGCGGAAGATGAAATGGAATACGGCGTAGGTATTCACGGCGAACCAGGAATTAAGCGTGAAAAAATGCTGTCAGCAGATGAACTAGCTAACCGTATGACAAATGATCTTGTAAAAGATTTAGGAGTAAAAGATGGCGAGGAAATCGCACTTCTAGTTAACGGTTTTGGCGGAACACCACTGCAAGAACTTTACTTATTTAACAACGCAGTGACGAGAGAATTAGCTGCTAGAAACATTAAAATCAATAGAGTATTCGTCGGTAACTATATGACAAGTATCGATATGGCTGGCATGTCTTTAACAGTGATGAAGTTAGATGATGAGTTAAAAACATTACTATCAAAAGAGTGTAATACACCAGCGTTTAAAGTAGATGGGCCAGTTGAAAGTGTAGAGTACGTGAATGTGCTTGAAGAGAAAGAAGAGAAGGAAGTTTCCTTTGAAATAGAAACGGCGGAAGAGCACGCTGTTATTAAGGATAATGTTATTACATTAAACAACATGATTTATCTCGTTGATAAAATGAGCGACGTTATTATTAAAAACGAAGTACCGTTCTGTGAGTTAGATACACACGCAGGTGACGGCGACTTCGGAATGAGTGTGGCAAAAGGATTTAAGCAATTAAAACGTGAGTGGCATTCTATTGTAGATCAAGAGAACGTAACGATTGGGTCATTCCTTGACGGTTGTTCAATGATTATTATGGAACATTGCGGCGGCGCATCTGGTCCAATTTGGGGTGGTGCATTCCGCGCAGCTAGCAAAGCAGCAGGAGAAAAACGTGAGCTAACAGTGAAAGAATTCGCTGAAATGTTGCAAGCAGCACTTCAAGGTATACAATCTATCGGAGAAAGATCATTTGGTAGAGGAGCGGTAGTTGGTGACAAAACACTTGTTGACGCGCTTGCTCCATGTGTAGATTCTTGGTTAGATAGCGCTTCAAACGAAGAAGACATGAAAACTGCTTTTGAAAAAGGAGCAGAAGCAGCAGTTAAAGGAGCGGAGTATACGAAAGAAATCGTAGCTCGCATGGGCCGCGCCGGTACAGTTGGTGAAAGAAGCTTAGGCTATCCAGATGCAGGTGCACATGCACTTGGAGTTATCTTTACGGAGATTGCGGGTAGTTTGAGATAGAAATTAGAGAAACCCCTCTGCCTTATGGTGGAGGGGATCTTTAATTATAACCATCATTCTTCCAGTGAAAAAATTTATTTGTTAGCCAATCTAGAAGCCGCCTCTTCAACTTCTTTATACGCATTTTGTAATACTTCATGTGGATCTAGTACTGCTGTTCCTTGTGCACGAACGATTTGATAATCTTCAATACCTAGGAAATTAAACATTGCTTTTAAATATTTATGAGAGTATTCCACTTCTGTATACCAATCATCATTTGTATAAATTCCTCCACTTGCTTGTATAACAAGCATTCTTCTTCCATCTTTAAGTAATCCGACTGATCCAGTTTCAGTATATTTAAATGTTTCACGTGCAATCATGATATTGTCCATGTAATCTTTTAACTTTGATGGAATATTAAAGTTGTGCAAAGGTAATACGATAACATACGTATTTGCACTTTTAAATTGTTGTAAAATCTCGGACATACGCTCTGTTACTTTTTGTTCTTCATCAGTTAACTTTTGTCCATTTCCTTGCTTTTCCCATGCGCTTAAAACAGTTTTATCTATCATTGGTACTACATCATCGTATAAATTAATCTGTTCAATCGTTTCATTATTAGGAATTAATTCTTTATAAGATACTAAAAAGTGGTTAAGAACCTTAATGCTGACTGATGATGGATCATCCACTTTCGGATGTGCGTTTATGATAAGTGTTTTGTTCATTTGTATTTCCCCTTTTTAAAAGTTTTTACGTTTATATTAAAGACCAAGTTAATCGACGATTAACTTGGTCTTTAATATAAACTCTGAAATTATTTTTGTCAAATGAAATACATACTATTCTAAAAGAGCTTTTTTTATTTGACTAAAATTCTAAATGGTCCTAAGATACAATTTGATAACCCTTAAAATAAAAAGCAGGTGATTTGTATATGCAATATAGTGTTGGGGTTGAATATGCCTTGCATTGCCTAGTTTATTTAATTAATACTCCTTCCAAGGAAAGTGTTGGAATAAAAGATTTGGCAGAGTTTCAAGGACTTTCTGAAACATTTCTTTCAAAAGTTTTCGGTAAATTATCTAAAGCTGATATTGTGAATTCTGTCCCAGGTGTAAAGGGAGGATATAGGTTAGCTAAGTCTCCAGAAGATATTTCTTTTTGGGATGTAATAGAAGCCGTCGAAGGCCCAAAACCTATTTTTCAATGTAAAAATATTGTACAGAATGGTGTACTATATCGGGATGAGGCTTGTAATTCTTGTGAACCTAGCAATTCTTCTTGTACAATTAACTTAGTAATGCTTGAAGCAGAAGAACACATGCGTGAGTTTCTTCGCAAAAAGACTCTTGCATGGTTAGATAAAGAACTTGACATTGCTTTACCTGAAAAGATAAGGGGAGATACTCGTGAATATTTCAAACAAAAAAACTCTAACTAAATCGCCATGACGAATTAGTTAGAGTTTTTTTGTTTTTTTATATTAATTCCATCATGTGAGTACTTCATCACAAATTCCTTCTTTAAATATCACATTTAATTAACTCATAAAGTTTCAAATTGATTAACATTAAAATTCTAAAAAATACAATTTTATTTTCGTAAAAAGTAAATGAATTTATGTGTTCAGATATTTTAAATATAGTGAAAATTACCTTTGAAAAAGGAGCAGAGTATACGAAAGAAGCTTAGGATATCCAGATGCAGGTGCACTTGCACTTGGGGTTATCTTTACGGAGATTACGGGTAGTTTGAAATAGGAATTAGAAAGTCCCTCTGCCTTAGGGCGGAGGGACTTTTATATATTATTCATTTGTATCTATATCAAATTTTCCGGTACTTTTTGCTTATTTGAGAGATTTCTTCAATCAAATTGTATTTTAGACTTAGTTTTTTTGTGATTGCAGCTTATCAATTTTCCAGTATGTTTGTAGAGGGTCTAAAGAGCTTTCAATATAAAACATATATTCATCTACGGTACCTGGTGCTTCAAAAGCTATTTTCAATTCTACCGTTTCATTTGGTTTAACTTGTATATCAGAAGGGTTTTGATCAAGCACCTTTCCTTTATAGATCTTTCCGTCTTTTTCATCTTTTAAGTTATATTTTAATTCTGATAGTCCAATCGTTTGACCTCGTACATTTTTTACAGAGACATTAACCATGACGGAATCGTTGCTAGCATTTAAATATGCACTTTGAACAGCGGCCAAGTAATAGCCTCCCTTAACACTCTCGCCAACTAATAAAATACCTTTTTCCAAGCGGCTCATATCTTCCTTTTCTTCAAAGTTTATTAATTCTTCATTTACATTTTTTGCGCTTGGTTCTTCTATTGGAGCATTTTCAACGGCACTATCTGTTTTATCTTGTGTGCAAGCAGCCGTAACACTGACTAATACTAGAATGAAAGTAAGTAATATAGATAATTTTCTCATAAAATTTATCTGTCTCCTTAAGTTTCTCAATTTTGTGCAGCTATACATATAAGATTAACATAATGTCTCATTATTGGCACAAAATAGGGGTGGGTTAGACATCTTATTCTTTTTAATTTTAATATACATTCGATTGGTTCTCGCGATATTTGTTAATCTTTTAAAACATTAGCTTAGTAATACCGAGGGTTATTATAGATATATTAATCATATAATTTGTCCATATCAAAATGAACGTTTTTTGCATCTAATATATTGTAAATATATTTTATTTTGAAAGGATGTGATTATATGGCTCATAAATCTACTGGGGTGTTTCGAGTTCCAGTTTCTGAAAATGGGATTATTCCAACTGCTCTCAACATTATGTTAAACAATGATTCATGCTGCCATACTAGTAATGTAACGGTAACTGTTAAGAGAAGCCGAAACACTTTTTTCCCAACTCAAAATGAATTAGTTGAAATCTCTCGTACTTTTGTTTCTTTAGAACCAAACAGAACAACTAAGATTGTGTTGTTTACTCCAGAATTCCAAATAGAAGATTTCCTTGATGTCATCATTAGTGGAAATAAAGATGATGTTAAGGATGTTCTTGTATATTCTTTCTTAGCAGATTCAGTAGGGCATAATCTGCCATCTACTGTTTTCAGAAATGCAGAATACACTTTTGCTTGCTGACACCGTGATGATGTATTCTTTACGGTCGTATATCTGAATTGAAATGTTAAATAGGAGTTGATTTAACATTTATCCCGTATTAACGGGCTGCCCGTAAATGCAGCAGGCGAAAAACGTGAGCTAACAGTGAAAGAGTTCGCTGAAATTTTGCAAGCAGCACTTCAAGGCATACAATCTATCGGTGAAAGATCGTTCGGTAGAGGAGCGGTAGTTGGTGAAAAAACGCTTGTTGACGCACTTGGGGTTATCTTTATGGAGATTGCGAGTAGTTTGAAATAGAAATAAGAAGATCCCTTCTACCTTAAGGTGGAAGGGATCTTCTTATTATTGTTTTTTGATATATATTGCTAAATATGTTCCAATAATTAATTCTACTGTATTGAGAATAATATCAGCTACATCAAAAAAACGACTTATAAAAGGAACTAGTATTTGAAGGAGTTCCACCTCAAACATACTCCTATGCATATAAATATGTTTGAGGTGGATTTTTTAAAGAATTTTATATAGCATGAATGAAAATGGGATAAATAAAACAATGTTTCCTATTATGTTTTTAAGAATTAATTGAGTAGGTACTTGTAAAAATAAAGAAAAGATACCAAAAGGAGCATTCTGCCGACTTAAATTATTTTAATATTATCGTTCTAAGTTTAAAAGCTATAGGGATTTTTTCTGTGGGATTTGTAAGTAGTTTTTACGAAATTATGAGTGTTTTTTATTTTGTAATTCAATAAGTTCATCTGGTAGCATTTTTGTATAATATTCTTTTTCTGTTAGTTCAAATATAAATAATGCTTTTTTCCAGTTATAAATAACATCTTCTACATTATGTTGTTTAATTTTTAATAAAAACTGACCTTTTAAATAGAAGAGTTCACCTAATAGGTATAACGTATTTAGATTAATTGCTAATTTGATGCCCTTATCAATGTATTTTATTGCCTCTTCATGTTGATATGTGAAGTCCAAAGATTTTGCTAAATTTAACATGATTTTCAACTTAATTTCTTTATCTCTAGGAAAATCTAACTTATTAAAATTACTTAAACATCTTTTTAATATATTAATACTTTTTTCATATTCTTTATTTTTCGCATAAAATATAGCCATTGTTTGCATAATATCTATTTCTCTTTCTGATAAAAAATCAGAATTAGTTAAAGTCAGTTTTAATGCATTATTTAAAAAATCTAAAGCATTTTTTAATGATTTATCCACTATAAATATAGCAATTGCTTCATGCCATATTAGAAATTGTTTCTCTTCTTTTGTTTGAAAATTATTTAAGTTTTTCTCTTTTTCACTATTTCATAAAGTTCTTTATATTGTTTTTGCTTTAAGCAATCTTTTATTACGTATTTTACATTTTCTACATATTTTAATCTTTTATTTTGAGTTAGTGCAAATATATTATTTGGATCAATACCAAGTCTTTCTGATAATTGATATAGCAATATACTAGATGGATAAATCATACCTTTTTCAATCTTGCTAATTTGACTTTGTGAACATATTCCATGACATAATTCGGATTGTGATATATTTTTTTTGATTCTAAGTTCTTTAATGGTAATACCCAAATCGTTAAATTCCATTCTTCCACCTACTATTTAGCACTTTCACTTTATTAATATAAGAATATTCCCTAACCTTAATGTAATGTAAAATTAATATAGTTGCAATTATTGTTTTAAAGGAATAAGATGCTGAGACTTTTATATGTACAAAAAAGATACCTTAAGGTATCCTCGCAATTGATATATGAGACTATAGTTTTCCAATCAGAAAAAATTTTGGATCAGCCCATTAATGATATATCGTGATATTTAGTTTACTTAGTATGGATTTTTACAAACCTTCCTAATCCCTCTATTTTCCATTTGATAAAATAAAATCCTAATATTACCAATAATTAAATAAATATTTCTACATATTCAAGATATTTACATAAATTACAAAAGTGATACATTTAAGTTGTAAGTTATAAAAACTATTAAAGGGGGATTTATTATGTTCAAGAAATTAGTAGTAGGGCTATTGGCAACAGGTATTGCATTAACAGGAGGAATTGGGGCAGCTTCAGCTGATACGCAAAAAGCTGTGAGCTCTCCGAAACAAGCAACATGCTCAATTCCTTATGAGTATTCTAACGGTAAGTTCAAAAGAACTCTTTATTACTCAAATGGAGTATATGCTAATAGTTTTAATGAAAATGTTTGTGGCGGGACGATTACGTGGTATTTAAAACATGTTCAAAATGGAGTTGCTTTTTACGAAGGTAATTTAAAATAGTAGATTTTTTGAACCTCATTTATTGAGGTTCTTTTATTTTTAGTTTTTAAACTGATTTTCTATAAAAAAGACACCCTAAGGTGCCTTCTTGCGATTTGATCCATCGTAATATGGTATTGGATGCCAATCCAATTATTATTTTACCACATTAAATAGTTGCGGTTATTGAGAAACAATAAAACTCTTTATTTGAATGAAAAAAGCCCTAGGGGGACTAGGACTTTTTTCTAGAATGAATATGATTTAAAAAAGGACTTATATAACGTAACATATGAATGTTTCGTAAATGTATCAAAAAAGTGAACAAAATAGTTAATTTAAATAAAAAATATTTCCTTGTATTAAGCAGCTAGCAAAGGCTAACTGCTTAATACAAGGAGATACAGAGAAGACTAAATGGATTCTGGCATACAGCCTATCAACATTATGGACATAATATTGAGTTTTATTCAAAGGAATTCATGTTTTATAAATTAGATTATGATAGTTGATATTCTCCATATTGACCAGAAAAGAATTAAAAATTCTAGTGAAATTCCAAGTGTTCGTTTCCTAGTTTTTTGAAATTCTTTTATTAAATAGCCAACAGCACTAATTGCTATAAGAATGAAAAGAATAAGTTCGAGTGTAACTGGCATTTTATCTACTCCTAATACAATAATTTATTATATAAAGATTATAAGATATTTTTATGGCTAGTGGTGAAAAATTTAATAGAACTATTTCTAAATGGATGAAATGTTTCAACAGACCAATCAAAGGTTAATACAACAAGTGTTATACAATATACGCATGGAGGGCCATCGGGCTGAAGAAATATTGGAGTATAAAGAGTTGTTAGATTAAAGGATTATTACCGAAGAAGAGTTCGAAGTGTAGAAAAAGTAATTATTAGGTATATAGATGAAACGCTCAGATGAGCGTTTTTTTATTTGTATATTCGCAAGTAAAACAACATAATATCACTATGAATCCTTATAACAATATGAATTTTTGCATATTTTAAAATTCGATATATCCCTCAAAAACTTTTAATTGTATAATATATTTTGTCATATTTTTAGATTTTTCGACATAAACCAACAAAAATAGAGAACATATTGGGAGAAGAAATTATGTACACAAAACTATTAAAATCAATTACATCACTATCACTTATTGGTGGTGCGTTGTTATATACAAATGGCAGCGATGTAAAAGCTGCTGAAGTGGGTGTTTTTTCTGATGTGCCGACATCACATTGGTCATATCCTGCGATTAAAGATTTAGCGAGTAAAAATATTATTTCAGGTTATGGAAATGGGATATTTGGTTTTGGAGATGTTGCGACAAGGGAGCAAGTTGCGGCTTTAATTTATCGAGTGTTAGTACCGAATAAACAAGGTGGTTCGTTTAGTAATGATGGAACTCGTTACGTATTAAAGGATGGATCTACGTTTAAAAATCCTTACGGTGATATTAATCAAAGTTCTACAATGTTCCCAGAAGAGGTATTAACTTTAACGAATTTAGGAGTTTTTAAAGGTGATGAAAACGGCCAGTTTAGACCGAAAGCTTCTGTGAGTCGTGCGGAAATGGCACAAATCCTTACAAATGCTTTCCATCTTGCGGCTAAACAAAAACATACATTTAAGGATGTTCCAAATCCATTTTGGGCAGAAAATGCAATTAGTGCGGTGCAGTCAAATGGAATCGCAGATGGCACAGGGAACGGGAATTTTGAACCGTATGGCACAGTAACACGTGAACAGTATGCGCAGTTTTTATATAAAACTTTGAAATATAAAAATGCCGATGTGAAAGATACAGGAGATGCGGCATTATTAACAGCGTTTAAAGAGGAAGTACAAAAGCGTATTAATACGTATGAAACGACTATTACACTTCCATATAAAACGAAAAATAATAATACAGACGAAGTGATGAATACACTTTTTAACGCATATAAAGAAGTTGCAAGTAAAAATGAGTATACAAATTATAATAGATCGAATGTTTCATATGGACTTTCTGGATCACCTGGAAATTATACATTTACGCTTAAGATTACATATCGTGAAACGAAAGAACAGACGGAATATGTCATGAAACAAGCGAAAGCAATCGTTTCTTCTATTACTCAAGTTGGAATGGATGATCACGAAAAAGTGAAGGCGATTCATGATTACGTAGTAAAACATGTTTCTTATGATACGTCTTATAAAGCTTACACAGCATATGAGGCACTTGTAAATCGTTCTGCGGTTTGCCAAGGTTACGCACTATTAACTTATCAATTGTTAAAAGAAGCAGGAATTGAAAATCATTTCGTGACAGGAACTGGGGACGGACAACCTCATGCTTGGAATTTAGTGAAAATCGAAAACAAATGGTATCACCTTGATACAACATTCGATGATCCGGTGCCAGATGAGCAGGGCCGCGTAACGTATTCGTATTTTAACTTATCAGATGAGCAAATAACAAGAAATCATGAGTGGAACCGCGGAGATTACCCGCAAGCTACAACAAATTATTATAGTACACTGACAAACAAAATTGCGGCAGGTAGTACGAAAACGCCTGCATATCAGCAAATATTAAAAGATACAAAGTTAAACTATTTAGGAAATGAATATATCGCAAATAACTATACCGAATTAAAAAATAAAATGCAGCAGCGCTATAGTGCAAAACCAGAGAAAATTGAAGTGCTGTACAAGCAATCAATGAATGGTGCACTGCAAGATGTGAAAAAGGCAATTGGCGAAATTGATTATCCGCAAGGGGCAAATCGAGTTTCTTATAAAGCGGAGCCTTACAATGCGAAAGAAGGGTATTCTTTAGTGACAATTACGTTTACGTATTAAGAATGAGAAAAAAGCATCTGTTTCAGGTGCTTTTTTTTATTATATTGATTCGACAAAATATGACAGGTGAAAACGAATTGGTCTGTTATGATAATTTTTTAAATTTTACATTTTGGAGGATTAATCATGAACAAAAAGAAGATTTCCGCTGCGTTAATAGGAATTGTAGCTTTTTTTGTAATTATTAATGTAGTTGTTATGAAAGAGAAAACGACATCAACCAGTGAAAAAATGTGCTCTGAGAAAGAATATAATAAATTAGTAGATGAACATTTTGAAGAAACGCAAAAGTTGAAAAGTGATATGAGTGTGTTAGAAACTGAAAAAAAATCTCTTGATGAGCAAGTGAAGAAGTTAAAAGATGAGTTAGCGAAAAAAGAGCAACAAGTAGCGCAGCAGCCGGTTCAACAAGAACAACCAAAGCAGGAACCACAACAACCAGCACCAGCACAACAGCCGGAAAAGAAAGAAGAGCCAAAACCAGAACAACCTACTGGAGCATTCGAAAATCCAATGAAAAGCATAAACAAAACAGAGGCAATGAATAAAGTAAAAGAAAAGGCGAAGAAAGACTTCCAAGATGATTATATGACACAAAACTTTGTTGCGGAGGAACAATCAAAAGCATTTGATTTCTTAAACAGTATTGAAATTAAATCACAAGAAGAATTAAATGTAATGAAGAATGCATTGAAAGATTTTTCTAACGACTTTATGACCGCGAAGTTTGTTTATGAAGAGCAAATGAAGGCGAAGAATAAGCAAGGATAAAACAAAAACGCTATCTTTTAAAAAGGTAGCGTTTTTGTTTTGGGTTATAAAGTTATTCCTACATTTGACATATACAGTCTGACTGTATAAAATGAAACTATTCAGTTGAACTATATAGTTTAGCTATATACTTATCGTTACATTGGAGGTCTTTATGAATAGAGATAAAAATTTACCATTAACGGAAACAACGTATTACGTTCTTTTAGCTTTGTTAGAGCCAGCTCATGGATATTTAATTATGCAAAAGGTGGAGGAACTGAGTAATCATCAAGTGAAAATCGCAGCGGGTACATTGTATGGTGCGGTTGAAAATTTATTAAAACAAGGGTTAATAGAATCGGTAAAAAGCGAAGATAAACGAAGAAAAGTGTATGTCATTACGGAACGCGGGAAAGAAGTATTGCATTTAGACTTTATGAGAATGCAGCACATTATTGCGGTTACAAAAAGTTTATTACACGTATAGTTAGGGGGAAACGATGATGTGGAGATTGAAATTCTTTTTAGACTTTGAGAAAGAGGAAAAATGGTTAGAGGAGATGGCTTGGAAAGGCTATCAACTAGAAAGCAATACATTTGGTTATACATTTAGATATACAGAACCGGAAGATGCGACGATTAAAATAGACCATAGAGTATTTAGTAGAAAAAGTGATTTTATTAATTACTGCACATTATTTGAAGATAGTGGCTGGGAGCATATAGCTGGTAATAGGTGGTCAGGTACGCAATATTTTAAAAAGGTAGATGAAGAAAGTGAAGATGACATTTTTTCAGATCCAATGTCACGAGCAGGGAAGTATAAGCGTCTATCTAAAACATTTTTAGAATTAGCGATCTGTTATTTGCCGATATTATTTTTATTTATGTATAGTAATACAATGAATTTAGGAGCCTTTGTAAATCCGAAAGAACTATACTTGACGCCAGGATTATGGGATAAGCAAGGTGTATCATTTCTATGGTCATTCTTATTTGAAACGCCATTTGCATTAATGAGAGGACTTTTTTTGACATTTATCCCCGTTGCGACATGTATGTTTTTCGTTTGCTCGTATAAAGCAAATCGGTTGTATGAAGAGAGAAGGTGATAGGATGGATCCCCTTAAAGTAGATACTTTGGGGGTTTTTTTATGTATAAATAGGTTGTTTGGTAATTGTTAACATTAATTCCTTTTGTTTGTGTTTAAATTTGATATAATTTTAATAATATTCCTTAGGAGGATGATTATCATTAATATACTTTTAGGTATTATTGGAGCAATTGTTTTACTGGCTTTTGTTATCCATCCAGGAGTCCCAGACAAACGTGTCCCTCTACAAAATAAACTTGCAGTAATTCTTCCATTGATTGTTATAGCTGGTTTAATTTCCTTGTATATATAATTAAAACAAGTATTTATCAAGTAACATTAAGATAGGTAGAGAAGTATATATGCTTTTCTACCTATGCGTAGTTTAGTAAAAATGCTCATCAACTTTTTCATCGCTATTGTTCTTTTGTTAATTGCTGTATGGACTGCAAACGGACCTAATATAGAAGACCAGCATAAATAAACCATTGTATTTCTCAATAAACAAAACAATTAAACATGGTTCAAGTCGGAGAAAGGCACCTTAGGCTGTCTATTCTTTTTTTGATATGGTTTATTAGAGGTCACCATATCAAAAAAATTGTACGTCTAGACGCATTTTAAATACAAAATAACCGATTCCTTATACGTTAAGAAACCGGTTATTTATTTGCCTACTTTTTTAGAGGGCTTTTTTTTGTAATGGTTTTAAATGATTGATTTAAGGTTATAAACTTAAATCATAAATAAAAGATAGAGCAAAAACTATATAAGAAATAAATGTAACGAAAACAAGAAAACATATAAACTGAGAATTAGATACATATTGTTCTATTCTTTTTTTCATGTTAATTCGTATTGTTTTTCAAATGTGAAGTATCAATTGGAATTTGACCTTTCCAAGATCCAATTACTTTTCCAATTCTAGTTATATTTACATCTAAAGTAAGGGGCTGTTTAAAAGCGTCTTTTCCTTTAGAATCTATAACAAATGTAGCAACACCTTCAGGTTTATCATTATCACGAATGCCTACATCATTTAGTTTTTTACCTGCTGCCATAAGTTCAAAAGGAAGACGATCATCTGAATCATGGATAAATGATAGTCTCCCGTCATTTTTAATCTCAGGGTTTTCCTCTTGTTGCCCATTAATTTTACCATCATTTTCAAGATTTAATCCTGATGTATCAAATTCAAATGGTACTAAATTACCATCAGCTTTTTCCATTCTATAATGAACTGATATACGTGCATCTGCGATAAATACTTCTTTGAGATGTACAGTAATACCTTGATCTGTAATTTTTTCATCAATAGGAATATATTTACCATTCTTCATCATATCTTGTATGACACCATTTTCATCTCCTATTCCTTCATTTACAACTTTATCATTTGTAATTGCATCAGAAAAATATGAAGCAACATTTGTAGCCGCCACTTGTACTTGTGGAATCATTGCTGTTGTAAAAAGTGCAGCTGCAGCTACTGCTGTATAAATGAAACGTTTTGATTTTTTACTCATGTTTGTAAACATTCCCTTCTTTTGGTGCTTTTTGTGATTTATATTAGAAACATTGTCTAACTTGGAACGGCTTTCAAATGTTTTCCATGCTTGTTCTATATCAATTTTGATTTCTTGTGGTGAATTTGCAGATTCTTCATCTAGCATTACGTTTTCCCATTGATTTAATTTACTAATTTCTACTAATAAATCTTGGCATGCTTCACATGTATCTAGGTGCTTTGTGAATTCCTTTCTTATATCATGAGAAAGTTCTCCATCAATATATGTTTGAATAAACCCGATATCATAACATTTCATTTGTTATGCCTCCTCCATTTGTTTATAAATCTTGCGGAATTTCATTTTTGCTCGGACCAATAATGTTCCAATAGAAGATATTTCAATTTGAAGTACTTCTGCAATTTCTTTATATTGAAAACCAGAGAATTTCATTAGTAAAAGGGTTCGTTCTCGATCATTCATTTTATTTAGTATCGTTTGGACCTTTGTAATTTCTTCTTTTCTTATCCAATCATCGTCTAATGATGAAACATTTTGTACTTCATGGTATTGTATTTCTTTATCAATCTTCGCTTGCTGCCTTTTTTCAGATCGAAAATGGTTATAAGCTACATAAGTAGAAGATTTAATCAACCATCCAGGTATGTTTTCAATTCCTTTCCAATCGCTACGATATAATTGTAAAAATACTTCTTGTGCTAACTCTTCAGCGATAGATTGATCTTTAACAATCCAGATGATTTGTTTCACAGCGTAAGCATAGTACTGCTTAAATAAATCTTCAAAGGTCATATCAGAAGCATGACTTTCTTCATTTTCTATGGTTAACATGTCCGTTTAAACCTCACTTTCAATTTGATACCTGTATTATAGAGAAACCAGAAAAAAGGATTTTGTGACAGTTTTTCTGGATATTTTTTTATATTTTTTATCCCGCATTAACGGGCAGTAAGACCCCCACCTCAAAATTCAGCGTAAGCAAAGAAGTTAGGTGGGGGGCGGGCTGCCCGTAAAAGTCCGATTGGTGGGGGTTAATAATCAGTGGTGGATGAACACCCCCCACTGATTAAAGTTTCACTTTATTTTGGCATATTTTAAGTCTTCTATTTTCATGAATATGTATAATTACATAAAATTTTAGTGAAAAAGAGAGTATACTTTCGTATTGTGTAATAAAGATAAAGCCCGCCTACGGAAATAGGCGGGCTTTTTTTTACATATAAAGAAAAGACACTCACATGAGTGTCTTTTCCGATAGTTTTTTAGCAGAAGCAAGCAGCTCCAACGATGATTAATAAAATAAACAATACAACTAATAAAGCAAATCCTCCAGCGAAGCCACAGCCGCCACAACTACCACCAAAGCCCATAACAGTTCCTCCTTTTAATAGGAAGGGAAAACCAAGGGGTCACTCATGTGTTTTAACGGATTCCATTTACTTTATGCTTTTACGAATGAATGGAGCAGGTCCTTTTCAAAATAGATTTATCTCGCTATTTGCTGGGTAGTAAGACCCCGATTGGTGAGGGCTAATTAAAGTTTCACTTTATTCTTTAAAAGCGAATAAATGAAAAATAAAATATCCAAAAATATAGATGGAAATCCGCTTTTATACCTTGCACTAAAAGAATACTAACATTATATATTATAAGGAATACTTGTCCTTAATTGTAAATGAAAGGGGGGAATTGGTATGAGTTATGGCTATGGTCACCCTCCGAAAAAATGTTGTGAACATCACAATGAGACTTTATCAACGGGTGTATTACGTAGACATTCTGCTACGTTGTTTCTTACTGTGGAGGCTATGAATGTTGATCCAGATGATACTCGTAGAGTAACTGTTGAAATGTTTGATTGGTCATCTGGTTCTCCGGTATTGTTACCATTAATAGACCCTTCAACACAAACATTGCCACCTAATCGATATGTTACTTTTCGTTCAGCAGCTCTTCCTCCAGCACTGTTTGCTTATGAAGTAAGAATCATTCGTCCGAAAGATAGAGATGTTGTTACGAATGTTTTTGGTCTTAGTGCAATCGTATTTAACCCACAAGAAGGAAATAATGTTTTACAACATGATTTAGCAAAATTAGACCTTAAATAGATCTTATAAAAGTCTATTTATTGGGTATGATTAAACAAAAGAGTAGGATGTTAATCCTACTCTTTTTTTAATGTTAACTAGAATTTTAAAAGAAATCCTTCATCATTTTAGTATCTTTAATATTCACTATCACACTTTCTACCTTATCTTTCTTCTCATCTTTGGCAATTGTAATTTGTTCCTTATTATCAACCCAAACAAGAAACTCTTCTTTTTCGTCATCTTTATATGTAACGGTTATAGTAGAATGCACAGATTGTTTCTTTTTTTGATCTAAAGTGATAGTTTTAGGTGTTCCATTTTGAACTGCTGAAACGATAGATTTTATCATTTCTTCATTATCTGTTTGAGATTTGGAAGTAGTATTATTTGTTGTTTTCAGTATTTCAATGTCGGTAATATTTGCGGAGTTTAATTGAAAGGTATTTTGTGTATGTTCTTGCTTAACTTGTGAAGCTTTATCTGTAACCGAGGTACTTGTACAACCTATTAAAGTGAAAGATAGAGCGGTTAGAGCGCATATAGATATGATTTTTTTCATATTATCCCTCCTTACGTTCAATTATAACAATTTTTCGTTAATTTAGGAGGTTATTGTAAGTAGAAGATGTTTTAAAGTGGTAAATGATGTTGTTCATTTTCTATTAAAATCAAAATTCACATAACTTTTTTCATATTTTATGTTTAACATTTTGAAAATGGGTGTACTACATATAATATAACAAATAATTCATTTTAAAGGAGGAAGTTAAAGATGGAAACGAAGTATAGTAAACCTTTTGTATATGAATTTATTACGGAGAAAGAGGTCATGAATGCAGCGAATGATCTAGTGAAGAAAGGAATAGAACAAAAAGATATTTACGTATTAACACACGAGAAAGATAGGACAGATAGAATTGCAGACAATGCAGACGTGAATACAATTGGGATAAAAGAGGAGGGACTTGGGACAAGCATTATTAACGTCTTTCAAAAAACAGGAGATCAGTTAAGAAATAAGATGCAGGAGTTAGGGCTTAATGAGGAAGAAGCGAACTTTTATGAAGAAAAGCTGGATGAAGGGAAAATCTTGTTATTCGTTAAGGATTTAGAAAGAGTCGGTGAATGGTTACAAGAAAGAAGATGCATGTATTCTATTTAAATTTGTATCCTTTAAATCTATAAATCTATTACGAAAAGGAGATGGGAAATATGAGTGAGAGCGGGCTAAAAGAACAAATTACGGGTAAAGTTGAAAAGAAAAAAGGACAAATAAAAGAAGGAATTGGTGAAGTTACAGAAGATAGAGGGTTGAAAACTGAAGGGAAGTGGGAGAAGACGAAGGGAACTATAAAAGAAAAAGTCGGAAAAGTGAAACAAAAGATAAGCGATGAGTTGGATAATAAAGAATAATACATTTTCATCAAGCTTTGGTTACATACCAAAGCTTGATGAATCCAATATAAAAATAATATAGGAGGTTTAATTGTGGGACTTATTATTACGTGTATTGTAGGTGGACTTATTGGTGCGTTAGCTGGAATGATTACAGGGAAAGACTTTCCTTTAGGTATAGTTGGTAATGTAATTGCTGGATTAATCGGATCTTGGGTTGGTAGTGCATTATTTGGTCACTGGGGTCCTGAATGGGGAGGCATCTTTATTCTTCCAGCTTTATTAGGCGCAATCGTCTTTATTTTAATCGTCACATTCTTCTCTAGAATGCTACGGAAAGCGTAAGTATGATAATGAATAGTAATTTTAAGTTTGTTATATATAGCGATAGGGTTAATGAACTGATAAATATACATAAAAAAGCATCCAATTAAAATAATTTGGATGCTTTTTTAATGTAATCTGTATGAAGGTTGCTCGCAATCATCATGTTTATTCAATAAATAATCAGTGAGGATGGCCCCACTGATTGAGATTACACTTTATATTACATATTAAACCATCGTTACTTTTTCACAATTATTTATTCTTACGACTTGCCTTGGCTCTATATGAGATAAGTCCTCGTTATTACCTATATCAACTACAATTGTATTCGTTAGTATATTAATAATGGAACCAACTAACTTTGTAGCATGATCGTGTCGATAAGAAAATTGAACGAAATCTCCCTTTTTAAAGTTGTGCTCTTCCATAGATAGATCCCCCTAAAAATAATGTTTATACATTATACATACACAAATTTATAAGGTTTAAACATTTGGTAGTAATTTTTAAGCAGTAAGCTGGGAAAGGTGTAGAAAATTTATTTATAATTAAAATTAAAAAATATGTTTAAAACTAATTTTTATGGGTAATTAAATAGTAAAAGTTTGAGATGAGGGGGCGGAAATGATGAATTTGAAAATTAACATCTTGCAAAATGAATTAGGTTATACGGTACAACTTACTGGTGAGATTGATGCGTATACGGCATCAGATTTAAAAAATAAGATTATGCCTATTGCAAATGAAAAAGAGGTTCATATTGTAGTAGATTTTCATAACGTAGATTATATGGATAGTACAGGCTTAGGAGTTTTTATAGCTTTATTAAAAGCAGTTAAGAAAAATGATGGGAAGCTAGAGTTTATTGGTGTATCTAAAAGGCTAAAAAGATTATTTGATATTACAGGGCTAACAGAAATATTAAATTTGAATTCCGATTTTGAAAAAGTAGAAAGAAGGTGACTAGGGATGATGGAGAGATTTGAAAAGATAGAAATGAAAATTCCTGCAAAAGCAGAATATGTGGCTATTATTCGTTTAACAATGGCTGGTGTTGCGAATCGAATGGGCTTTGCTTATGACGATATAGAAGATATGAAAATTGCTATTAGTGAAGCATGTACAAACATTGTACAACATGCATATAAAGAAGACGTTGGAGAAATTACAATTGTCTTTGGTCTATATGAAGATCGATTAGAAATTATGGCTGCGGATAATGGAGTTAGCTTTGATTTCAGTAGCTTAAAAAGTAAAGTCGGTCCGTATGATATTAATAAACCAGTAGAACATTTGCCGGAAAATGGTTTAGGTTTATATTTAATCAATACGTTAATGGATGATATACAAATCATGCATGATGAGGGCATGACAGTTTTAATGACAAAATATATACAAAGAGAGCAGGTGGAGAATGATGGAAATCCAATCTCAACCTACAACTCTTACTAAAGAAGACGTTATTAAGCTAATTGCAGAATTCCAACAAAACCAATGTAATGAAGCGCAGGAAAGGTTAGTTGATCATTATAAAAATCTCGTATATTCCATTGCATATCGCTATTCAAAAGGCGGGCCGATGCATGAGGATATTATACAAGTAGGGATGTTAGGGCTCTTAGGCGCAATAAGAAGGTATGATTATTCGATAGGGAATGCTTTTGAGCCGTTTGCAATACCTACAATAGTAGGCGAAATAAAGAAGTATTTACGTGATAAAACTTGGGGTATTCATGTTCCAAGGCGAATTAAAGATTTAGGCGGGAAAATTAAACTTGCGATAGAGGAGTTAACAGATCACCTGCAACGTTCACCGAAGATAATAGAAATTGCAAATCATTTAGGACTATCGGAAGAGGAAGTTCTAGAGATTATGGATGCGAAAAATAATTATCGAGTATCTTCCTTAGATGATGTAGTTGAAAATTCATCTGATGGAAGTTCGGTAGCGAGAATTGAATCTGTAGGTGAAGTAGAGCAAGGATATGAACAGACAGAAAGACGTCTCGTTTTAGAGGATATTTTTAACGTATTAAATGATACGGAAAAGAGTGTTATTCATTATATATTTGGAGAAAATTTAAATCAAAAAGATACAGGAGAACGGTTAGGTATTTCGCAAATGCACGTTTCTCGTATTAAAAGACAAGCGATAAGTAAATTGAAGCAAGCTGCATTTTTAGATACATAAAAATTTTAAATAATTATGTTTAAAACATGAGGAAAGGGGTACTTATTAAGTATAGGAGGAGATATAAAAATGTCACACGATGTGAAAGAACTAATCGAAGGATTGAATGAAGATTTAGCAGGAGAATACTCAGCAATTATTATGTATAACCATAATGCAGCTACAGTTTCTGGTATATATAGACAAGTATTGAAACCTTTCTTTGAATCTGAAATTAGTGATGAACAAGGACATGCCCTATATTTAGCGGAGAAAATTAAGACGTTAGGTGGTACACCTACTACGATCCCTTTACCAGTGAAACAAGTAGAAGATGTTAGAGAAATGTTAGAATCCGCTAGACAATCAGAATATGAAACAATTAAGCGTTATGAAACGAGAAAAGAACAGGCAGCGAAATTAAATATGACAGAGTTAGTTGTAAAACTAGAAGATATGATTGCAGATGAAACAAATCATATGGAAGAATTAGATCGTCTTTTAAATGATAAAGCAATGGTGTTAAATTAAAAGTAGAAATTTATACAGTGAAAGAACAAATTCCTATTTCTAGGGGTTTGTTCTTTTGTTGTATAAATATGTTTGAGTACGAAATTTTCATTTTGTAACTGAGTATGTAATACTAGAAAAATAGAAAATGATAATAGATTTACATTTTAAATAAGAAAAGGGGAAATAACTTGTGTCCATTTTAATTGTTGATGATAATCCGGTTAACATATTTGTAATTGAGAAAATTTTAAAACAAGCCGGATATCATGATCTTGTATCGCTCAATTCTGCACAAGAGCTCTTCGAATACATACAGTTTGGAAAAGATTCTTCCAGGCATAATGAAATTGACTTAATACTATTAGATATTATGATGCCTGAAATTGATGGACTTGAAGTTTGTAGGCGATTACAAAAAGAGGAGAAGTTTAAAGATATCCCTATTATTTTTGTTACAGCTTTAGAGGATGCCAATAAATTGGCCGAAGCTCTTGATATGGGGGCAATGGATTATATTACGAAACCTATAAATAAAGTTGAACTATTAGCACGTATGCGTGTAGCATTACGCTTAAAATCAGAATTAAATTGGCATAAAGAACAAGAAGAAAATCTTCGGAATGAACTAGATTTAGCTACGCAAGTACAAAGAAACTTATTAAGTAGCCCATTAAGAGAAGATTATATAAAAATTGAAGCAAGTTACTTACCTTCATTTAAATTAGCTGGAGATATGTATTATTGGTATAAAATCGATGAAAACCGCTACGGTATTATATTATTAGACGTGATGGGACATGGTATATCTGCTTCATTAGTTTGTATGTTTATTTCGTCTGTATTACGTGAAACGATTAAATCTTTAATCGATCCAGAACTTGTCATTAAAGACTTAAATAAATATATGACTCTTTTACATAATGAGAATGACGATATTCCATATTATTTTACAGCGATATATTTAGTAGTAGATACAGAAAAGAGAACGATTGAATATGTAAATGCAGGGCATCCTTCTGGATACGTTTTAGTTGATGAAACAAATATGGTTGAACTAAATCGCGGGAGTTGTGCGGTAGGATTTTTTGATGAAATAAAAGTTGAAAAGACAGTTATACCTTTTGAGAAGAACGCTCAAATCGTATTGTTTACAGATGGTGTTCTTGAAGCAATTGCAAATGATGAATTTGAGGCTGAAGAGAAATTACGTACTTTTACAGAAAGAAAATGGGGAGATTTAGAAGGCGAGATAGAAGGGTTTTATAAGGGAGAACAGAAGAAAGCACAATCAGATGATATGTGCCTAATTATGATACAAACGAATGCAAAATAAAAAGCGTATGAAATCCAAACAGAGGATTTCATACGCTTTTTATCCCGCATTAACGGGCAGTAAGACTCCCACCAAAAAATTTAGTCTGAAGCAAAGAAGGCAGGTGGGAGATCAACTGTCCGTAAACGCCCGATTGGTGAGGGCTGATAATCAGTGGGGAATCCCCCCCATCTGATTAAAGTTTCACTTTATTGTATTTTTTGATAAATTTGTTCGCTAGGATTAAATTGGGTATAATGCGGCATTATATCTGAAAAACGAAGAGTTTCTTTATTCCCTAAACATAGAAATCCATTGTGACTTAAACTTTCATAAAATAGTTGCTGCACTTGGTTTTGAAGTTTACTTGTAAAGTAAATTAAAACGTTACGACAAAGTATAATATGAAACTCGTTAAAAGATTGATCGGTTACTAAATTATGCTGTGCAAAAATAATGTTTTGTAAAAGTGATGGATTGAAATAAGCAAAACGACTATCCGTCGAATAATAGTTAGAAAATGCTTGTGTACCGCCAGCTTGTAAATAGTTTTTCGTGTAAGTTTGCATTTTATTTAATGAAAGTATGCCTTGTTTTGCTTTTTCTAACACATTTGTATTCATATCTGTTGCATAAATAACAGCCTTTTCACTTAATCCTTCTTCGTGAAGTAAGATGGACATTGATAATACTTCTTCACCAGTTGCGCATCCAGCATGCCAAATTCTAATTTCAGGATGTTTTTTCAATTCAGGAATAACATGCTCTCTTAGCGCTTTAAAAAAAGCAGGATTACGGAACATCTCAGTTACATTAATGGAGAAATCATTTAATAACTGTTCTAAAAACCCTTCTTCATGAATTACTTTTTCAATTAATTTTGAAATGGTAGGGATATTAGAGAGCTGCATTCTATTGCAAATCCTTCTATAAATAGATGTGCGAGCATATTGGCGAAAATCAAATCCTGATAGTTTAAATACCGCTTCTAATAGTAATTCAATTTCTAAGTTCGTACGCTTATCCGTATCTACTGATGGATCAAAATTATAATACTTATTTTCCACTCCAACTAAACCTCACTTATTTTATTAACCATACACTCATTACCGAATAGAGTTGATGTAAATTTAATGGTTTACTTATATAATCTGAAGCGCCAGCAGATAAACATTTTTCCTTATCATTTGGCATTGCTTTAGCAGTTAATGCGATAATAGGTATTTCATGTAACCCTAAGTTCATTCGGATATTTTCCATCGTTTCATACCCGTCCATATTAGGCATCATAATATCCATTAAAATAAGGTCAATATTTGTATTGCTTTTTAGTATTTCTAAACATTCTATACCATTTTGTGCAGTAATAATGTTGGCATGTTGTTTTTTTAATGCATTTTGTAATGCAAATATATTTCGGTGATCATCATCGACAATTAAAATAGTTTTCTCTTGGAAGACGTTATTTGTTTCTGGAGTCACGATAGTCTCTTCCACAACTTCAGCAGGAATAACATCTTCTATCGTTGCTGCAACTTCTAAATTGGATAACTGTATATCATGTAATCCATTTGGAAGGTTAGGAATATATACAGTGAAAGTACTGCCTTCTCCTACATGACTCTCTAACGTAATCCAACCACCTAACAATCTAGCAAATTCTTTACAAATAGATAATCCTAAGCCTGTACCACCATATTTCCGAATTGTTGCTCCATCTGCCTGTTGAAAGGCTTCGAAAATAAGTTGATGCTGTTCTTTAGCGATACCAATACCAGTATCTTTTACTGAAATTGTAATCCACTCTTTACTTATAGATTGCATATCATGACTCAAATTGGTTGTTTCTATCGGATTGAAATGTAAAGAGACGGATCCTTTTTCTGTGAATTTAAATGCATTAGATAATAAGTTTTTAATAATTTGTTCAATCCGTTTTGCATCTGTATAAAACAGATCTGGAATCGTATCACTGTCTTCAATAGTAAATTCGACATTTTTTTGTGCAGCTATATGTAAAAAGTTTTGATGCATATTGGCTGCCATGTCACTTATGTTCGTTGCTTCAAAAATGATGTCTAGTTTGCCTGCTTCTACTTTAGATAAATCTAGTATGTCATTAATTAAAGTAAGTAAGTCTTTCCCTGATGAATGAATGACAGTTGCTAGTTCAATTTCATCATCCGATAAATGATTATCATGATTTTCTCTTAACATTTCAGATAATAGTAAAATACTATTTAATGGTGTGCGTAATTCATGTGACATATTTGCTAGGAACTCTGATTTGTATTTTGAGCTGCGTAACAACTCGCTTGCTTTTTCTTCTAATTCTAATTTAGTAATTTGTAAGTCAGCTGTCTTTTGTTCAGCTTCTTCCGTTCTAGACTCTAATTGTTCATTCGTTGTTCGTAATTCTTCCGCTTGCATTTGTAGTTCTTCAGCTTGCGTTTGTAATTCTTCTGATTGAACTTGCAGCTCTTCTGTCATTGCTTGTGATTCATGTAAAAGAGTTTGAATTCGCATACGTCCCATAATACTATGGATTGTCAAACCTAGATTATCAACAGTTTGTTGAATTAAATCTTGATGCAAGTCTGAAATCTCAGTTACACTTACTAACTCCATTACTGCAATTACTTCATCTTCAAATAAGATAGGGATGACTAGTAGGTTTTGAGGGCGTATTTCTAATAGGCCGCTAGTGACATAACGAAATTCTTCTGGTATTTCTCGAAGAATAAAGATTTGTTTTTCTAAAGCACATTGCCCAATTAAACCTTCACCCATTTTAATGGATTTTTTTCCGACATCAGAACCTTGACCGGCGAAAGAAGCTTTCTTCACATAGTAGACAGTGTCTTCAATTTCTTCACGAACATAAAATGCACCGCAAGAAGTTTGCGTTTTTTGTATAATTCCACTCAGAATTTTTTTACCTAACATCTCAATAGAAGATACACCTTGATACATTAAAATTAATTCTGCAAGCTCAGTTTGTAACCACTCTCTTTTCGATATTTCGTCTAGTAGGTGATTTGTTGTATGAGCAAGATCTTTTATTTCATCATGTGTATTTACATGAATTCTTTCCGTAATTTTTTCTTTGGAAGAAATGGATTTAATAGCTTGAATTACATTTTTAATCGTTTTTGTAATGGAATTCGAAATATAGAGTGAAACGATAATGGAAATACAAGAAAGTAAGAACAATAAACTGTATAACCAAATCTCTAATTTATTATTTTCAATATCTAATTGTGCAGCTCTTTTTTTCGTTAGTTGCTCCTCAGTGCTACGGAAGTTAGTTAGCTGCGACTGTAATGACTGAATTTGAGTCGTGTCGATTGTTTGTACATTATTACTATTATTATTTGTAATGAGTGGGTGAATCTCTTTATTAATCCAACTAGTAATGTTTTCGTTAATCTGTTTTAATTTTTCTTGCTGAGAGGGGTTATCCTCTAATAAAGAAAAAAGATCTTGATAATGTTTTTCGTAATCCTTTTCTGCAGCGTTAAGGGATTGAACGTAATTTGCATCATTAGAAGTGATAAATCCTTTCGCTTTATTTTCAATTGTTAGTAAATCTTTCTCCACTTGATTCGTTAAATTAAGAACTTTAAAATCGTGATCAATAATAAAATTACGAGATTTTTGTAAACTGGAAATCCCATTGTTTAACATAATGAAAGAAATAAGCAAGAACAAAATGATAACTAAATAACCAGCCATAATTTTGTAACGAATACTAAATTTTGCTTTCGATTTCATCAAAAATTCCTACCTTCAAGATTATTAAAAGTTTTCTATTTTAAAGAATAAAAAACGTAATATATATTATATCAGTTTTCATAAGGCCAAACTAGAAATCCCCCTACTGTATTAGGGGGTTCTTTTTTCATAGAGGAAATCATTTTGAAATATAAAAACATATATGAAAGGTAGTAAACGGGGGAATAGAGGATAACAAACATTCTAAGAAGGAAAGAGTGTTCTTAAAGCTTTTTTTGCATCTATTCCTTCAAAAATAAATAATACAAGATCTTTCTTTTTTACAGTAAGGAAAAAGGATACTAGAGTGCTTAAATTTTTGATTGATGTCATTGTTCCATGTTTACTTATAAACAAATTAGCTTGAAATGTTGTCATTAAAGCATAAAAATGATGAATCTGAGTTATTGTAGGTGTTTCATTATAAGAAATAGTAGTAGAGTGAATGGCGTTCATCGTAATATTCCTTTCCATATAGTGAGCATAACAATATAAACATACCCGTTTTAGAAGATGTTAAACGTATAAATAAGAAAAATATAATTAAAGTTTTTTACGTTTAGAAAGAGTTAGGAAGGGTATACATATACTATAAAGAGATTGACTGAAGATGAATTGTAAGATGTCTATGTTTAGTAGATTAGTCTATCAAAATATACTTTTACTTTAAATAAAAAGGAGCCTGGTATACATGAATGAAATGATGATTGATATTACATTTGATTTAATTTACTTGTTAAGTAGTTCACTTGTAGTGCTTTTACTATTCGCATTTTTCGTAAATGGTTATGTTAATAAGAAGGTTAGTGTATACAGAAATGAAGAAAAATAAAGATACATTATATAAAACTTTAGGAGGTTAATAGTTATGAATGTAGATAGAAAAATAGTAGGTGTTTTTAGAACAATTGATGATGCGGCACTCGTTATTAATGAATTAAATGATAAAGGATACCCAGCAGATAACATTTCAGCTATTGCAAAAGATCAAAAGGAAATTGAACACCTGGAAGAAAAATCGGGTGAAAAAGTTAAGAATGAAACTGCACATAAAGCAGATATCTTTTCAGCGACAGGGCTTGTAGCAGGAGGAGTAGCAGGGGGACTAGGTGGTTTATTAACTGGCCTTGGTATACTTGCCATTTCTGGAATGGGTCCAATTGTAGCAGCAGGACCAATCGCAGCAGCTATTGGTGGAGCTGGTATTGGCGGAGGAGCTGGAAGTTTAATAGGAGCATTTATAGGATTAGGAATTCCAGAAGAACATGCTAAAAAGTATGAAGAATATATTTACGATGGAAATATATTAATTTTAGTAGATGCAACATTAGATGATAAGTTAGAAATTTATAAAATATTTGATAAGCATAATGCTTATAACTCTGATTTCTTTAAATAATATTTACTTCACATATCAATTATGCAAAATATAAACATAGTGAATATCGTTTTTTTGATCTTACAACTTTGGCGCGGCCGAGGAGTCGTATGACTATAAGAGAGGAAGGGCTTATAGTAAAAGATCAAGTTCTATCATGTTATTTAAAAGGGAAGAGGTGCCTTTTCGTGATTGTAAAAATATTAAAGGATAGCAGTAATAGCTTCCTTTGTACAGTTCAAAATAAAAATGGAGACCAGTATGTGAAAAAGTGGTTTAGTAAACATGAAAATAATAAAGAATTAGGACGACCAACTTTTAAAGAAGTAGAAAAAGATTGGAAAGAAAATAGAGAATCGTTTATGTATCCCAATATTAAAGCGCTTTATTCAAATGGAACATAATGCGCGTTTTATTATTACAAAACTGTCACATTCCTGTAAGGTAATTCAATAGATTAGATACTTTTTCCATGTCATAATAAAGTCATAAGAAAGCTTATCAAAACTACAACTTATTAGGAGAGTGTCAGTCATGATTGTAACAACAACTTCTGGAATTCAAGGTAAAGAGATTATTGAGTATATTGATATTGTAAATGGTGAAGCTATTATGGGTGCAAACATTGTCCGCGATTTATTCGCTTCTGTTCGTGATGTTGTCGGTGGTCGTGCTGGTTCTTATGAAAGTAAGCTTAAAGAAGCTCGTGATATCGCAATGGGCGAAATGAAAGAACTTGCAAAACAAAAAGGTGCGAACGCTATCGTTGGTATTGACGTAGATTACGAGGTTGTTCGTGATGGAATGTTAATGGTAGCTGTCAGTGGTACAGCTGTACGTATATAAGTAAATAAAAAACAGGCTCACCCCTTGAAGTTCATGCTTTGAGGGGGTTTTTTGTTTTTAAGTTGTAAAAGTAAAAAGAATGGGATTGTATTTCTTAGAAAAATAGAAGTGCCAGTAGCATAAATGGTATTTCGTACAAAAGAGCGAACTCGTTCAAATTATAGAACAGTTTTAAGGGCTAAATGAAAAAGAAACAGTAATGCTACATATATGTAACGTAAGTGCGAATTTTATAATAAAATTGTTATTTGAGATAATGGAAGAATTAGTGGTATAAATAACTTTATAGATAATAATCAAAATAGAGAAGACAGAGTGTTCATAGATGGAATGGTTAAGGGGATTTTCCAATCTGTAATAAAAAACGGAGGTACCGAGAACGTTTTACAGATGTCTGTTACATAAAATTTATAATGGATTGGGGGCAATTTATATTATGTTTTGGTTAGGAGGCTTTTTAGGATACATTGTAGGTTCTATTACTACATGTGCGATACTTTACTTTGGGTATAGAGCCGAGAAAAACAAAAAAGCGAATATGCGAAAGAAAGAGGGGAGAAAAATCAATAAAAAAGGCGTATAGGATGTGGAAGAAAAATTGATAACATTGATGCAAAAATAAAGGACAGTTACATATTTTATATGATTACTATGTACTGTCCCGCTTATTCCTTTTGGATTAACAAAAATTGTTTCCTGTCTTGCTATAAATTTCATAGGCAAAAAAACCAAATAAATAGCCTATTCCGGATCCTAAACTAATGGAAAGCAGTGAGAAATCTGGGAAAAACATGCCGAAAATCAAACCGATTATACAGCCAAAAAGCATTCCTATAGGTATGAAACTATCTAATAACAGTTGAGCCTCTTTTGATTTTTTCTTACCCAATTTGCCATGCTTATATTTATGTTCCAGTCTTTTTATTACAAATACTACAATCCCCCCGACTAGTATAACAGGCCAAATTTCCGAAATTAACCACATGTTAGAAGCTCCTTTCACCTTTCAATATAATTGTACCAAAAAATTACAATTATAGACTGCTAAACGTACTATCTAGTCTATTTAAAAGGTAAATGCAAAAGACTTCTTCTTTTGCATTTAATAACTCGTCAAAAACACTTTCCGATACGATAAACTTAACTAAATCTATACAATTCAATCAAATTTACACAAGTTAGTGCTTCAAAGTGTTCTCGCAGCCCCAAAGGGACGAGGGGTATAACACTCCACACGAGGCAGTATCGTTACCTCCTATTATCAAGCATTTATTTTACCCATCTTGATAAATTTATCGCAGCATTTACATCCCTATCGTGATGGCTATTACATGAAACACAACACCACTCACGTATTTTTAAACTCCACTGTCCTTCTGGTTGAACTGAATGGTCGTATTTTACGCCGCAACATGAACAAATCTTGCTTGAAGCGAACCATTTATCAGCTTTTACATACGCAATGCCATACTTCTCGCACTTGTATGATAAACATTGAAAGAAGAAGTTTAATTTTTGAAATGAAAATGATTTCGATAGTTTTTTGTTTTTTAACAGGTTTGAGATAGATAAGTCTTCCACAACAATCCTCATTGGTTTGGTTTTCACCAATTTAGCTGTTGCTTGATGGATATGGTTAGTTCGGATATTCGTAATTTTCCTAGATAATCGCAGGTGCTCAGCTTTCGCTTTTTCATATCCGGCAGATTGAATTTTTGCACCTTTTTTAAATCTCCTAGACATATCTCTTTGTGCTGACTTTTTCCTTTTCAAAAGTTTTTTAACCTTGGCATCTTTGTTTATATTTCGTTCTTTCATACCATTAGAAGCTACAAAAAGCTCTTTTAAACCAACATCCACACCAATCGACTCATTCGTTAGTTCTTGTAATTCAAAGTCTTCTTGGAACCCTACACTAATCCACCAGTGACGACCATCAAAGGTAACTCTTGGATTGGATGGTTTTTTATTTCTTGGTAGTTGTTGGCTTGTTTTCACTTCTCCAATAGACTGAATGTGAACTACTTTCTTTCCTATAATCAGTCTTTCATAATTAGCATAAAATCCTTGGATTAAATCTTTTTTGGATTTATAAGAAGTGTGATAACCATTTTTGTACTTTTTGAACGAATGTTTTCTCGCCGCATCAAAATCTCTTGAAGCCTGTTTAGGAACTTGTGCATTAATGTCTTTTAACCACTCATATTTCTTTCGCTTCTTGATCTTTGTAAATCGTTTCTGTAAAGCTAACTGTGAAACAGATTTTCCAAATAGCTTATAATATCTATCACTCATTCTTTTACAATAGTTATAAGCAAATCTTGCAGCACCAGCATGGTTTCTAAGCACTTTTTCTTGTTCAGGCGTTGGAATCAGTCTAACTTTCTTCGCCAATATCATCAGAATGTAACTCCTTTAATGAAAGATTTGTTCTTCTGAATCGTAGCGTGTTCCACCAGCATTCTCCTGAGACCACTCGGATGCAAACCTGTTAATTCCGATACTTGACTAACTCGTGAAAATTTCATTATTATTCTCACCTCATCGAACCAAACATAGCACGTACGTTCGATAAAATCAATAAAGTTTGATAGATTCAATAAAATTTATCTTGTTCAACTAAGGGCGCAATTCCTTAGCCAGTTCTCTTATGAACTTCTCATGTTTTCACATGAGCGCAGACTATATGTTTATCTACTTAGAGATAGAGGATTTTTCCACCACCATAGGCTTGTGATGTACTCTCGTCAGTTATACGAGATAGTCGTTGAACGTTCATCTTATCCATTTTGACTTAGATGATTCGAGGCGGAAGACCCATTGTTCTAGTGTTTAGGATTTAACCTTGCACGATCTGATTGATTTTTTCTGCTTTCGCGACATTCACGCTCACTATTTCTAGCCACGTTGTAGTTCAATCAGCTTTAGGGATTGCCCGCAGTTAACCCTCACTACTAGCCAATCACTTGACTAGCAGGGCTTACTGATATATTTAATTAACTTTCGTTATAATTGGTTAAATAAATCGTAACAGTTAGTTACCCTTTCGTTTTCTCAGCGGACTGCACAACATCAACTGCTGTTTTCACATCCGCTAAGTCATATGTAGAATGTACTTTCATAAAACGTAATTGCTTATTTTCTACTAAACGAATTAAGTGACGAAACGTTTCTTGCCATTTATATGGTGACACTTCATTATTCCAATGTCGTAAATGAAATATGTTTGCGTGTACTTTTGCTTTCGTGACAATCTCGGCCCAGTTCACTTGTATTCCTGATAGAAGACCGATCGTTAAAAAATGCCCGTTTGGACGTAAGGAGAAAGCTAATTCATTTCCAGCCGGCCCCCCGATAGAATCAATCGCAGCATCTGCACCTCTGCCGTTTGTTAATTCCATAACTGTTTCATAAAGCGGGGCAGTGGAAGTATCAATTACATATGCAGCACCAAGGCGTAGTAATTCTTCTGTATGCTTATTATTTCTTGTAACGGCAATGAATTGGAAGTTTAAAATTTGTGATAACTGCGCAAATAGATGTCCAATAGCAGATCCACAAGCATTCACTAATAAAACGTCATTACGTTGTAAGTTTAACGTTTCTGTACAAGTAACCCACGCCGTAAGAGGGTTAATATACATTTGCGCCGCTGTAAAATCATCGATGGAATCAGGGATAGGGACTACAAAATCAGCTGACGTCTTCACATACTCTTGCCAAGTACCTTCTCCGCGTAACGGTAAAACACGTTTACCGATAAGGTCTCGAGTAACGCCTGCGCCAACATCTTCTACAATACCAACACCTTCATAGCCAGGTATGTTAGGCAAAGGGATTCTATGAGCGTATGCCCCCGTTATTGGAATTAAGTCAGATGGATTAATCGGTCTAACTAGCATACGAACGAAAACTTCATTATCTTTCAGTGGTTCTATATTTTTATATTCAACTTGTAATACGTCTTTTGGATTGCCAAACTTATGAAATTGAATGCATGTTCCAAGCAAAGTAATTTGCCCCCTTAGTTTGATTGGGTTTTATTATAGCATTTTTGGTTTGGGTGGTTATTTTGTTAGTGATAAATAGGTTTTTTAATTTACGTATTTATCAGAATTTTATAAAATGTGTATATAACTATAAAATGGGGGGATTTCTTCATGTGTACTAGTTTGACGTTACAAACAAAAAATTTCCAGCATCTTTTTGCGAGAACAATGGATTTCACATTAGATATGAATCAGGAAGTAATAATCATTCCTCGGCGTTATCAGTGGAACAATATAACTGGTGAAACGATCCGAGCGAAAAAGGCTGTTGTCGGAATGGGAATTAATCATGAAGGAAGGGTCATTATGGCGGACGGAGTAAATGAAGCTGGTATGACATGTGCCACTCTCTATTTCCCGGGATTCGCTACTTATAGTAACAGCATAGATGACCATAAAACGAATTTAGCACCATTTGATTTTGTGGCTTGGAGCTTGACGCAGTTTAATTCTGTTGAAGAGTTAAAAAAATCTGTTGATAACATTTCCCTTATAGATGTACCATTACCAGTTTTAGGGATTACTCCGCCACTACATTGGATTTTAGCAGATAAATGGGGAGAGTGTATTGTACTTGAGCCGACAACTGATGGAATAAAAATGTATGACAATCCAATAGGAGTGATGACTAATAGCCCGGAGTTTAATTGGCATTTACAAAATTTAAGACAATATATTGGACTTAAATCGCAGCCATTTGCACCAACCGAGTGGGGAGACGTACCATTAAGTGCTTTTGGCCAAGGTTCCGGATCGATGGGACTTCCTGGAGATTTCACCCCGCCATCAAGATTCGTGCGGGCAGCATATGGCAAACAAAACATTCAAGGTATAGAGAACGAAGAAGAGGGGATATCGGCTATTTTTCATATCTTATCAAATTGTGAGGTTCCTAAGGGGGCAGTAATAACAGAAGACGGTATATTAGATAATACTATCTATACAAGTGCAATGTGTATGGAGTCTGGAACATATTATTACCATACTTACGATTGTAGACAAATTATAGCCATTCATTTATTCAATGAAAATTTAGATACAGCTGAGATTAAAACGTATCCGTTCCAGCGGAAGCAAAAAATCTTTTATGAAAACTGATAAAAACACCTCCATTGAATTTGCATACTTAGTATGCGAATTCGGGAGGTGTTTTTCTATTAAGCCGAAGCCTTCTTCATTCTCTCAAGTAAACTAGATAACACATGCGTACGATAAGATTCTAGTTTTTTACCTTCATAAGTACGAATACCTAATTTTTTAAGTTCTTTTACATACCAACCTTTGCTTCCGAAATACATGTGATCGCTCCCCTTCAACTTTGTTTTTATTTGTCCTGATTATACTTGGAGGAACAGGAATTATAATGAAGGAAATGAATTTCGCGCGAAAATGGTTAACTTTGTTGCAAAAGACATATATACTAAAGATAGTATACAACGAGGTGGGCAAGACGTGATTATAGAGAAGCACGAAATTCAAATTGACCAAATTACGAGCGGTAAAGTGAATATCTTTACTTTCTATAGAAATAGAAAGCAAATTGATGATCATTTTTTACGATTGCAAGAACCATCGCTTACAGCAAACTACTTCTTCCATTTTCATTTTGATGCAGAGAGCTTGCATCTACTGCAGGAAGAGTTTCCAGGCGTATATCCGTACGACGGTAGTGAAACGATTCACGACTGGACGGAAAAGATGAAAGCTGAATTGCAACATCAGATCCAAACAGGTAAATGGAATAAACGCGTACGTATCGGTAATCGCATTCTAGATGTGGTGTTTACGTGGTGTGACGAAGATATAGTAGAGTGAAAAAGAAGCGGATGACGCTTCTTTTTTTTAGCGCTGGAATAAAACGAGCTTACCTGCAGTAGATGTACAGCGATGTGTTTTTTCATACAATCCTTTTTCTTGTAAGATAGATTCACCTTTTGCTTTTGCTTCTTTTTCAGTTGCCGCCTCGAATGATTCGTCTAATGCTTTTGAACCATCTTTTTCAAAGACTGTTAGAACGTATACTCCCATGAAAATTCCCTCCAATAATTAAAATCAGAATCTTATAATTATTTTGACATAAAATGCTACAATATGCAAAGAAATATATGACATTGCGTGGTAAAATAGAATGAAACTTTAATCATCGAGAATATTTTTATTCTCGATGATTATTAGTTTTCAGCGATGTTAATTTTAATAAAATGAAACTTTTGAAAGATAGAAAGGATCGTTATTTGTGAAACAAGTAAAGTTTATACATGCGGCTGATTTGCATTTGGATAGTCCGTTTAAAGGGATGGAGATGAATGTGGCGCAGTCTGTTTGGGAGAGAATGAAGCAAAGTACGTTTGAATCATTTGAGCGTATTGTTGATAAAGCGATTCAAGAGCGCGTTGATTTCGTATTACTAGCTGGGGATTTGTATGATGCGGAGACGAGAAGTTTGAGGGCGCAAGTGTTTGTGCGTGAGCAAATGAAGAGACTTTCGCAGTACGATATCCCTGTTTTTATTATTCACGGTAACCATGATCATTTAGGGGGAAGCTGGGCAGCAATTGAGTTTCCGGAAAATGTTCATGTGTTTACCGATCCTTATGTAGAAGAGAAATCATTTTATAAAAATGGTGAGCTATTAGCTTCTATTTATGGGTTTAGTTATTTGCAGCAAGCGGTAACGGATAATATGACAGCGCAGTATACGAAAATGAGTGATGCGCCTTTTCATATTGGCATGCTTCACGGAAGTGTGGAAGGAGATGCAGAGCATAATCGCTATGCACCGTTTCAAATTCGTGAATTGAAAGAAAAACAGTTTGATTATTGGGCTCTTGGCCATATACATAAACGTGAAATTTTATCAGAAGAGCCATACATTATTTATCCAGGGAATATACAAGGTCGTCATCGTAAGGAAACAGGCGAGAAGGGTGCGTACCTTATTGAACTTACGAAACAAGGAACGCACTGTTCATTTTTCCATACGGCAGATGTTGTATGGGATGAGATCGAGGTTTGTATTGATGGACTTGAAACTGTTGATGAACTTATGACGAGCATGTCAACTGCGATGAATGATTGCCGAAGAGAAGAGGAAGGGACGCTTTTAACTGTCGTATTCATAGGGCAGGGCCCACTTTCTCCTTATTTGCGTGACGAAAAGCGTGTGGAAGAGATTTTTCACATTTTAGCATCTGGCGAAGAGCGAAAAGATTTCGTATATGCAATGAAGTGGAAAAATGAGACGGTTTCTTTTGCGGAAATCGAACGTTTGAAAGCGGAAAATCATTTCGTCGGTAGTGTGCTAAAGGAGCTAGAAGCTTTCACAAATATGGACGGCGTGTTGCGCACCATTTGGACATCTCCTGTAGCGCGTAATAGTATTGAATCTTTTACAGAAGACGAGAAGAAAGAGATTCAAAAGGAAGCAGAAAATATTATTTTAGAGCAATTATTCCAGCAAGAGAGGGATAAAAAATGAGAATTGAAAAACTCCATATTTATGGGTACGGAAAATTAGAAAATGTGGAAATGGATCTTTCCTTGCTGACGGTGCTATACGGTGAAAATGAAGCGGGGAAATCGACAATTCGCTCGTTTATGAAAAGTATTCTGTTCGGTTTTCCGACGAGAGGACAGCGCCGTTATGAGCCGAAAGAAGGCGGGAAGTATGGCGGTACGATGACTGTACAAACAGAGCAGTACGGCCGTTTGAAAATTGAACGATTGCCAAAGACGGCAGCTGGCGAGGTGACCGTTTATTTTGAAGACGGGAAAACGGGCGGCGAGGAAATTTTAAACGATATATTAAGCGGGATGAATGAAAGTTTATTTGAATCGGTCTTTTCATTTGATATGCATGGTCTTCAAAATATTCATCAGCTCGGCGAAGCAGATATTGGCAATTATTTATTTTCAGCAAGTGCAGTCGGAAGCGATGCGCTATTACAGTTAGATAAAAAGCTAGAAAAAGAAATGGATCAGCGTTTTAAACCGAGTGGGCGTAAACCGGAAATTAACGTGTCACTGCAAGAGATGAAGAAGCTTGAAGAGAAGATGAAAGAGTGGCAAGGAAAAATTGGCACGTATGAAAAACAAGTGGAGCAGTTAAAAGAAAGTGAAGAGAAGCTTGCTTCTGTTCGCGTGGAAAAAGAGAATGCAGAAAAGCGAAAGCAAGATTATGAAATATTAGCAGCGCTTGAGCCCCTCGTTATTGAAAAGCGTGCGCATGAGAAAGTGTTAGAAAATGAGAGCGGGCAGTTTCCTGTAAACGGAATGGCGCGCTATGAAGCGATTAAGGCGAAGATGGAGCCGCTTCAGTTACAAGTTGATTCGCTCCATAAGAAAATCGAGACAGTGCAATCGGAAATTGCCTCGATTCAAATAGATGAAGAGTTTTTACAAAAAGAAAGTTATGTAGAAGAACTTCGTATGCAACATATGTCTTACGAAAATGCACGCCAAGAAATGCGTGATATGACAGGAAGTATTGCGAATATAAAAAAAGAAATTGCAGAACTAGAACAGCAAATTGGTGCTACTTTTGAAAAGGAAGCGGTTCTTGCGTTTGACATGAGTTTGGCAACGAAAGAATTAATTACGCAAACCGTGCAAAAGGCACGTGAATTAGAAACGCAAAAAGCACAGCTTGATGATCGTTTTAAAGTAGCGCAAGAGCAATTAGAAGAACAAGAAGAAAATATAAGACAGATTCAGAAACAAATGTTAGTTGATGAAGAGCGAAATACGTTAGTTGAGAAAGAGAAATCGTTCCAAGATGCGGCGTTTATCGGTATGGGCGCAGAGAGAATGAAGCGCAAGTATGAGGAAAAAGCAGGAGCAGCTATGCAAAAGAAAAAGCAGTGGCAAAGAGTTTGTCTTCTGTTACTTCTTATTAACACGCTTGTTTTATTCACGAGTTTATTTATTGATAACCGCCCGCTCTTATTTATTAGTGTTATTGTTTTTGTAGGGATTGTTCTTGCCCTTGTTTTATATAAAGATCCGTCAAGTGGATTACAAGAAGAGCTTCTTACTCTTCAGCAAAGTGCTGGCGGGAGACAAAGTGAAGAAGCGCTGTCTGTGCGCTATCAGTTAGAAAAAGATGAAGAGATTCGGAAGCTATTTGAGCGTGAGTCTTATAAATTGCAGCAAATGGAGCGAGCTTATGATAAAGTCGTTTCATCGTATGAGGAATGGGAGAGAGAAACGTTCCAGGCGGGAGAACAAGTAGATGCATATAAAACGCGCTATATGTTCCCAGAATTTTATACGTATGCACACATATTGCCAGCGTTTGAGCGTATTGAAAAAATGCAGCAATTATATCGGGAGTTAGAAAAACAAGGCACGCGAAAATCTTCATTATATGAAATGATTTCGCATTTTGAACAGAAACTAGAAGCTGTTATCGGTAGTGCGGAGTATAGTAAGCTACACGGGGCACAAAGTCGTATGCAAAATGAGAAAGAGAAGCGCCAAACTTGTAAGCAGTTAAAAGAAAAACTGGCGGAATGGCAAGAAGAATATGAGTTTATGCAAGAACAATTGAAACAACTGTTAGTAGAACGAAATGCATTATGGAATATTGCAGAGACTACAGATGAAGAGATGTTTTTAGAAGCGGGTAAACTGGCGGAAAAACGTGAAGATGCTGAGAAACAAGTAGTGCGTTTATTACCGCAAATTGATCTGTTAGAACAGCGTTTAAAGAGTTTATCATTAGCTGAACATTACGAAGCTGACGGTTATGAAGAGAAATTAAAGAGAGAAATTACAGTCGTACAAAACTGTCTGGCGCAAGAGAAAGAATTGACAGAGCGCATCGCGAAACATCGTATGGAAATTGCGAATTTAGAAGAAGGTAGTACGTACGGAGATTTAATGCATGAATGGGAAATGAAAAAAGCGCAATTGCGTGAACAAGTGAAGAAATGGGCTGCTTATGCGGCCGCAAAAACGGTGTTAACGAAAACGAAGCAATATTATCATGAAGTGCATCTGCCTCGTATTTTACAAAAATCAGAAGAGTATTTCGTCTATTTAACGGGCGGACGCTATAGTAAAATCTTTTCACCGTCAGAGGCGGAGCCGTTCGTTGTTGAACGTAACGACGGTATACGTTTTTACAGTCATGAACTAAGCCAAGCGACAGCGGAGCAGTTATATTTATCGCTGAGATTTGCACTTGCGAAAACATTTGAACATGATTACCCATTTATTATTGATGATAGTTTCGTGCACTTTGATGCGGTAAGGACGGATCGAACGATTGAACTAATAAAGGAAATCGCAAAAGATAGACAAGTCATCTTCTTTACATGTCATGCGCATTTACTCGCGTATTTTACAGAAAAACAGATTATAAAATTAACACATAAGCGTAAAGAAAATGAGTTGTAATATGCTATACTAAAAGTAACTGATTTGGTGGAGGAATTCGAATGAAAAAGAAAATTGCAGAATATGAAGTTGGTGAACAAGTCGATGTTTTCTTGTTAATTAAAACAGCGACAAAAGGTCTAGCAAGTAATGGAAAGCCATTTTTAACAGTAATCTTACAAGATCCAAGTGGAGATATTGAAGCGAAGCTATGGGACGTATCACCAGAAGTTGAGAAACAATATGTAGCAGAAACAATCGTTAAAGTAGCTGGTGATATTTTAAACTACAAAGGACGTATTCAATTACGTGTGAAACAAATCCGTGTTGCGAATGAAAATGAAGTAACAGATATCTCGGATTTCGTAGAAAAAGCACCAGTGAAAAAAGAAGATATGGTTGAGAAAATTACGCAATACATATTTGAAATGAGAAACCCGAACATTCAGCGTCTAACAAGACATTTATTAAATAAGCATCAAAATGAATTTTTAGAATATCCAGCAGCGACAAAGAATCATCATGAGTTCGTATCTGGACTAGCTTATCACGTTGTATCAATGCTAGATTTAGCGAAAGCTATTTCAAATCTATACCCATCATTAGATAAAGACTTACTATATGCAGGCGTTATTTTACATGACCTTGGTAAAGTAATTGAACTATCTGGTCCAATTTCTACAACGTATACGTTAGAAGGAAATTTACTAGGCCACATTTCTATCATGGTGAACGAAATTGGTAAAGCAGCAGATGAGCTGAACATCGATGCAGAAGAAGTATTAATTCTTCAACACATCGTCCTTTCTCACCACGGAAAAGCAGAATGGGGTAGCCCAAAACCACCATTAGTAAAAGAAGCAGAAATTCTGCACTACATCGACAACTTAGATGCAAAAATGAACATGATGGACCGCGCATTAGGACGCACAAAACCAGGCGAATACACAGAGCGTGTCTTCGCACTTGATAATCGTTCGTTCTATAAACCGACGTTCCATAATTAAAAGTGTGAATAAAGTGGCCTCATTAAGTTCTAAAAGCTTAGTGAGGCTGTTTTCTTTATTAAAAATTAAATGAAATAGTTAAGAAGTACGCATGGGGTTAACGAAGAACGATTAAAACATATCTCACCACTAGAATGGGAGCATATCAACTTTAATATGGCAGATACTTAGAATCGCTTCAGCCTGTATAACAGGCCTAAAAATAAGAGTTGAAACTTGTTTAGCATTTATTTTTGTTAAAAGGTGGGAGAATTGTGCTATGATGTGAGCAAATATAAAACTATCTAAAGGAGGGATTCACATGCCGCATGTTGTGTTTCGTGGAATTACTACTGAACAATTAAAACACATAAGCAAGCCATTAGTAGAAGAGCTCGCAGAGATTTGTGAGTGTGGTACGGATAATTTTACGTTGGAACTACCAAGTTCTACGTATGTATTCAATGGAGAAGAAATAGAAGCGTTTCCTCTTATTGAAGTGAAATGGTTCGAGCGTGGACAGGAAATTCGTAATCGATTTGCCAAGGCCATTACTACATATGTAATGGATTTTGGACTTCCAGAAGTAGAGGTTGTATTTACGGTTTTCACAGAGTCAGCGTATTATATTAACGGGAAGCATTGTGCAAGTTAGAGCTATTATAAATGTTTTTGTAACATTTATCCCGCATTAACGGGCAGTAAGACCCCGACCTCAAAATTCAGCGGAAGCAAAGAAGTTAGGTGGGGGATCAACTGTCCGTAAAAGCCCGATTGGTTCAACTAATAATCAGTGGGGGATGAACAAAACCCCCACTAATTAAAGTTTCACTTTATAAGGGATAGAACCACATCGCTATCAAGCTAACTAGACAAAATACCCTCTAAAAAGAAAAAGGCGTTATTCTTTCTGAGAAATCATAGGAAAGGATAACGCCTTTATATCAATTTTAATATAATCGATTCACTTCTTTATAAAAAGTTTGGTTATTTTATTGAAGCTTATTCCGCAAACACACCCGTTTGTTCACTTTTTTACTGTTTGAAAGCCATACTTTTTATATTGATTCATTTATTGGAAAAACCGAAAGTTTTAAACTCTCTCTATTACATATTTATTTTTGGAAAAATAGCCTAACTCCAAATACTAATAATACTGTGCCAGTAATACCCTCTATTGTACGGTTCACCTTTTCTTTTCTTAAAAAAGTTCTTAATTGACGTATTAGAGAGATATAAAGTAAATACCATATTGCTGTCAAAGTCGTAAATGTGAATCCCAACAAAAGAAATTGGAAGAAATGACTTTGATTACTCACAATAAATTGGGGTAGAAAACTAAGGAAAAATACAGCCGTTTTTGGGTTTAAGATTGCCGTGGTAAACCCTTGTCTAAAACTTTTAACCGTTCCAATATCCTTAGAGTTTATTTCCACTGAACCTGACATCTCTTCTTTTTTAGAAAAGGCACTTTTAATTGACATTACAGCTAAATAAATTAAATAAAATGCCCCAGCATATTTTATTAATGTAAATAGCATAGCAAATTTCATTAAGATAGCAGAGAGTCCTAGTGTAGCCATTATTGTATGAATCATCATTCCAGATACCGTTCCTAAGACGGTCTTTATCCCACCATTTCTACCATGAGAGATAGTGTTTTTTGTAACTAAAGCAAAACCGGGACCAGGCATCATTATAATAAGGAGTGCTGTAAGGATAAATAGCATATAATTTTCCATGTTCTGGTATTTCCTTTCTGATTTTTAGTTTCGCTTATAGTATAGCTTTTTTCCTTAAAACATTAAATATAAAAAGTGTGATCAGGATAGTATCATAAGCTTTCAAGGAGTTGTAATTGAATTATAGAGGGCTTCACTTGAATAATGTTCTTCTGTAAATGAGCGTTTTAATAGAATGTCAATTACGTAAATAATCAGATTTTACACCCTAAATGTTATTTAACAAAAAAATCTTGAATTCGAGATTTTTCACTTGCTTTTCAATCACTTGAGGTGTAAAGTGATAGTAACGAAAGCGATTGAGTCATATGAAAAACATACACTCAGTTGTTTTCGATTAAAAAACAAAGTAACTTATACAGTAAAAACTAAGATGAATTTACAAAAACATAATTAAGAATAAATTGAAAAGCTAAAAACCATATTAGTTGTGGGAAATATTATTTTTTTAGTTATCACTTGACTAGTAAAACGAAACGGAGGAATAACCAATGTATAAAATTAAAGGGCATCATCACATTTCAATGGTTACGAAAAATGCAAATGAAAATAATCACTTTTATAAAAACGTGCTTGGCTTACGTCGTGTGAAAATGACAGTAAATCAAGATGATCCGTCAATGTACCACTTATTTTATGGAGATAAAACAGGAAGTCCAGGTACGGAATTATCATTTTTTGAAATTCCATTAGTAGGAAGAACATATCGCGGTACGAATGCGATTACTCGAATTGGATTACTCGTTCCTTCAGAGGAAAGCTTACATTACTGGAAAGAACGATTTGAGAATTTTGATGTGAAACATAGTGAAATGACAACATATGCAAATCGTCCTGCTTTACAATTTGAGGATGCTGAAGGTCTTCGCTTAGTACTACTCGTTTCAAACGGAGAAAAAGTAGAGCACTGGGAAACTTGGGAGAAATCAGAAGTTCCTGCAAAGCATCAAATTCAAGGAATGGGTTCTGTGGAAATGACAGTTCGTAGACTTGATAAAATGTCGAGTACACTTACAGAGATGTTCGGTTATACAGCGGTTAGCCGTAGCGAAGAGGAAGCAATTTTTCAATCCATTAAAGGAGAGGATTTTGGAGAAATCGTTGTGAAATATTTAGATGGACCTACTGAAAAGCCGGGCCGAGGGAGCATTCACCATTTAGCAATTCGCGTGAAAAACGATGCAGAGCTTGCCTATTGGGAAGAACAGGTGAAACAAAGAGGCTTCCAGTCTTCAGGAATCATCGACCGTTTCTACTTTAAAAGCTTATATTTCCGTGAATCAAACGGAATCCTTTTTGAAATTGCGACAGATGGACCAGGATTTACAGTTGATGGAGATGTGGAACATTTAGGAGAAAAACTTGATTTACCACCGTTCTTAGAAGATCAGCGTGCAGAGATTGAAGCGAATTTAGCACCTATTGAAGAGAAGTAATAGGAGAGAAAATATAAATTAAAAAATATTGGAGGAATATAAAATGAACCAATTAAAAGGAATTCACCACGTTACAGCGATTACAAGTAGTGCAGAAAAAAACTATGAGTTTTTCACTCACGTTTTAGGAATGCGTTTAGTTAAGAAAACAGTAAACCAAGATGACATTCAAACGTATCATTTATTCTTTGCAGATGATAAAGGTAGTGCAGGAACAGATATGACATTCTTTGACTTCCCAGGTGTTCCGAAAGGAGTACACGGTACAAATGAAATTTCAAAAACTTCATTCCGTGTTCCGACTGATGCAGCATTAGAGTATTGGGTGAAACGCTTTGACCGTCTTGAAGTAGAACATACAGGAATTAAAGAGCAATTTGGTAAGAAAACTCTTTCTTTCGTTGACTTTGATGACCAACACTATCAATTAATCTCAGATGAACTTGATAAAGGAATCGAATCAGGTACACCTTGGCAAAACGGGCCAGTACCATTAGAATATGCAATCACTGGTTTAGGACCTGTATTTATCCGTATTGCAAACTTTAGCTTCTTCAAAGAAGTGTTAGAAAAAGTTCTATTATTTAAAGAGGTTGCGCAAGAAGGGGAATTCTATTTATTTGAAGTGAACAAAGGCGGAAACGGTGCATCTGTTATTGTAGAACATAATACAGTTCTTCCTGAAGCACAACAAGGTTTTGGTACAGTGCACCATGCGGCATTCCGCGTAGAAGATCGCGCTGTATTAGAAGAATGGATTGAGAGAATCAGTAGCGTAGGACTTCCTTCATCTGGATATGTAAACCGTCACTTCTTCGAATCATTATATGCAAGAGTTGCACCACAAATTTTATTTGAATTCGCAACAGATGGCCCAGGATTTATGGGAGATGAGCCATACGAAACACTTGGTGAAAAATTATCTTTACCTCCATTCCTAGAGCCAAAACGTGAAGAAATTGAAAAATTAGTTCGTCCAATTGATACAGTGAGAAGTACGAAGGAATTTATTAAAGAGTAAAAATAGAGATAGTAAGTAGGAGAGCAAGTAGTTTTAGCGGAGTGCTGGAACTGCTTGCTTTTTTATTTATCCTAGTAAGTTTTCTGACAATTGTTTCTCAAGTTATCAAAAAGGAAAACTTTGGTATAATTAATTAAAATATAGAATTTTCTAATAATTATTTTTCAATGCATAGAAAAGGAGTGGTAATATACAATTTTGATAATTGTATAAAAATCCTAATTTTATAATTTTGGAGAAAAGGGGATGCGAGTTTATGGGAGCAGATGTATTAACGCGGGAGCAAATGAAACATTCTTTAGATGATTGGTATCGTGTAATGTTGCAGCAAAATATAGAGAAGGCTACGGAAATGAAAGAGGAGATTGAAAGTAAGATTAGTGGGTTGGACGTGAATCAGGATGTATTACTTTATCATGCGTTGTTGAATTTTAGGTATGATGCATTAGTGGATTGGATTGGGGTTAGAGAAGATAGTTTTGATAAAGTGGAATCTTTCGAAATTCCAACAGAAGGTTTTCTAGCTTATTACTATCACTTTTTTAAAGGGTTTCATTGCACATTAATTTCAAATTATAACGAAGCGAAAGAACAGTATGAGCAAGCTGAGAAGTTATTGAAATATATTGCAGATCCGATAGAACATGCGGAGTTTAATTATCGGATGGGGAATTTCTATTATCAAAAATATGACCAAGTTCATGCAATAGATTACTTGAATAGGGCAAAAGCAGCATTTTTACAATATCCAGGCTATGAAATAAAAGTAGGATTATGTGAAAATGCTTTTGGACTATGTTGTGTAGACATAGATCACTATGAATTAGCGGAAGAAAACTTTAATTCTGCTATGGAAGTATTGCAAAAAGCAGATCAAAAAAAATATATGCTAATGGTTCGGCATAATTTAGCTTGGCTTTATGCTAGTCAAAATCTTTCAGAATTAGCAATTCGTCATATATCTGAGGTGACCAAAAACTACCCAGAACACTTTAAAGCCTTATTTGTAGAAGCACGTGAACATTACAAATTAGGACAATATAATTTAGCGAATCCAATCGTTGAAAAAGGTTTAAATATTTGTGTTGATTTAGGAGAAAAAGAATTTCAACATCGGTTTAAAATTTTGAAAGAACTCAATGGAAAATCTTCAGTATCAATTATTGAAGATGTAATTTTAGAAGGACTTTCTTATTTTGAGAGAGAAAGATTATGGGATTGTATTCAAGAATACACTGAAATTTTAGCACTGAAATTTTATGAATTTGATGATCATGTTAAGGCAAGTAAATATTTTTATATGAATAATAAGGCTCAAAAAAATATATTGGAAAAGGGAGCGTTAAAATAATGAAGAAATTTCGTTTGGCTATTGTTGGGACTGCATTAGTAGGGGTATTATCAATTGGGTTCAATAGTTCTTTTACAAATCAAGCTGTAAATATTGGTGACACAGGAGGAGCACCAGCAAGACCAGACTACGTTAA